>PBZO01000005.1 GCA_002731115.1 Candidatus Pacearchaeota archaeon | reverse complement strand
AAATTAAATATCTTTTTAAAAAATCTTTAGAATTAAAATTTTTATCAAGTTTCTTTCTTTCTTTTAAATAATCTTGTATGAATTTCATATTGTGTTCCTTACCTTTTTGATTTTTAGTTAAATCACTACCATTAATATCCCATGCAGGATCTCCTGCCATTGAAAACTCCATATCTAAAATAGCTTGAATTTTATTATTTTTAACTAAAATATTATGAAAATTAAAGTCCTGATGGATAAGTCGTATAGGAGCACTTCTAATAAGATTTTCATGTTGTCTAAAATACTCCTGAATTTCTTTTCTTACTCGTAAATATGTTTTATTGTTTGTTTCTTTATTTTTTTTCAATAAATAAAGATATTGTTTTGAATTTTCTAATGCACTTAAGATATTTTTCCTTAAATAGAAATACCAATCTTCTGATTTCCCATTGTAAATAAGACCTACTTTTTTTAGTTTTATTTGATGAATTCTAGCTAAAATTTTAGCAGCTTCTGTTGGAATTTTTCCTTTTCTATTTAAATCTCTTAAATTTTTTCCTTCTATAAATTTATAGACAGCATAATATTTTCTATTATCTGTTAATCCATGAAGAAGTAAATCTGCTGTTGGAATATTTAATTTTTTATATTTATTGATAAGTTTAATAGAATAACATTCATTTTGTAAATTTACTCTTTTTTCTGAGATTTTAATAAATAACTTTTTCTTCCCCTTTTGAATAATTCTTACCATATTATTCATGCCAAAAGCAGAAGATATTTTTAAATCATCAATAGCAAAATTATAACCCAATTTATTTATTTTATTTATTATAAAAAGCCAATTAATATTAATATCTTTAAAATTGTTTTTATAGTATTTTACAGCAAATTTAATCATAACAATAGATATTTTTTTCTTATGAATAATATCATCAATTTCCTTTTCCATTTTATTTATAATTCCTAAATCTTTTTTATTAAGGTATTTCTTACTAAATATAAAAAAACGATCTATACCCCATAAAATTGTAAGATTTTCCTTTACGAACTTTAAATCATTACCTTTTAGGATTCTTAGAATTTTGTTTAATTTACCTTGTATTTGGTACTTTTGGATTTTATTTTTCATTTCAACCTCTTTTCATCCAAACTTTTCATAAATTCTTTTAGTTGTTTATTATTTTTAATTATAACTAAATTGATTTGATGTTTATCAATAATTTCTTTATGAGATTTGTAACTTCCACCATGCACTCCTTTTCTATAATTCTTTACATATTTTATAATTCTAATAAGATTCTTTAAATTTTCGTCTGATTTTTTCTCTCTTTGTTTTATGAATCGTTTAATGTTTCTCCATGAAAGTTTTCCAAATGAATAATCTAACCAAATAACTAAATCACTTTTTTTAACAAATTTTTCTGTCCAAAATCCATAAATTCCTTCAGCAATCCATTTTCTTTTTTTAAGAATAGATAAAATCATTGAATCTCTCTTTTTTGGATTTCTTTTCTTTGAAAATCTTTTATACCAAAAAAAGTCATCTAAATTATAATGGGAAATATTCATCTTTTCTGAGAGATTTTTTGCTAATGTTGTTTTACCACTACCAGAAGTTCCAAGAATAAATATTTTATTTAGTTTTTTCATTCCAACCTCTTTATAAGATAATCTTCTAGAATAGTTTTTGTCTTTAGTATATCTTTTGAAGTTTTTACCTCAATTATAATTTTACGAACTTTTTTAAAATCAATCATATCTAAAACATTCTTCCAATCAAGAGTCCCAGAATCAAGACTTTTATGCTCATCTTTCTTACCATCATTATTATGTGCATGAAGATAAATGATTCTATCTTTAACTAATGAAATAAATTCTTCTAATTCAAATCCCAAAGTCTTATTTCCAATTGCAGTATTTAGATGTCCTAGATCTAGATTATATTTCAATTTTGGGAATTTCTTTAAAATATTTATAGCAGTTTCTCCATAAAATGTATTATTTGATTCATAAATAATTTCAACATTTCTTTTTTTAGCAAAATCTATAATTTCTTTAAACATCTTCTCTTCTTTTTTGTTTAATTTTTCTTGTTTTAAATGAACAATTAGTTCTTTTATCCCAAGTATCTTGCAAGCAATTATTTCCTTTTTAAGAATATTTAATTCCATCAAAATCAAATCAGGATTAGCAGAAGTAAAAAGTCTTTTTGTTTGTGTATGCATACTTACATCAATATTTTTTAGGAAATTTTTAGCTTTAGTTAATTTATTTCTACTAAAACCTATATTAATATCACTACTCATAACTTCTAAAGTATCAAAATTAATCTTATCTTTCCCTTTATAATAAATATTCCATGTCTTTAAACCAATTTTTGGAACCATAAATGAATATTGTCTTTTAGACTATTAAATCTTTTCATTTAATATACTCTTCTGCTAATTTCTTTTTACCAGGGTCAAAATTATCTTTTTCTTCTTTTAAATTTTTTATTGTATTTTGATGTATTTCTTGAAATTGTTCATTTGATAAAATAGAGGAACTTAATTTTCTAAATACATGCTATTTTTTTGGAAAACTCAGAAAAATAGCAAAAA
Source organism: Candidatus Pacearchaeota archaeon (assembly GCA_002731115.1). Taxonomy (GTDB): domain Archaea; phylum Nanobdellota; class Nanobdellia; order Pacearchaeales; family GW2011-AR1; genus NP1466. The sequence goes on along the minus strand of PBZO01000005.1, from coordinate 30,789 downwards.
AGTGCAATAAACTTATTAAAATAATCAACGTTATTTTATAAACTTGTTTAATCTCTCTTCAAATTCCTCGGTTGACATTGATCCTACAAATTGTTCAATCTTCTTTCCATTTTTAAATAAAACAAAATTCGGAATAGAACTAACATTGAATTTACTTGCAAGTTCTGGATTATCATCTATATTAATCTTGGCAAATTTTATCTTCCCCTTGAATTTATCACTTAATTCATCAATTAAAGGTCCCATCATCAAGCAGGGCATGCACCACTCTGCAAAAAAATCAATTAAGACATTGCCATCCTTTGTAAAACTTTCAAATCCGGATTTACTTAATTCAGTAACTTTATCCTTATCTACCATTTTGTTTAAGAATTAATAAGATTTATAAAAGTTTTCACTGAGATTAATTTGTATATATTTATGTATAATAATTCTTAAAAAGATAGATATTTAGTGTTTGTTATGGAGTCTAAAAAACATTTAGATTTTTTAAATGAAATAAAACAAGCTTATAATGGAGTTCATAATGGGTTCTTATCAATATTCTAGTTATGATAAACCAACCTTGAATTTATTAGTTCCAGATAGATGGAAACAATTAAGACAAGATATGAATTTATTTCGCTCTGTTGAACCTGAAGTTAAAATAATTGGTTATACTCAACCAACAGAAGAACTAAGAAAAAAAGGTGTTACAACGGATACCTTGCCTGCATATACTGCAAGACATTGTTATGAATCATTTGATAAATATAGTCAAGATCCTAAAAAAGATAATGAATTAGATAAGGATTTAACTAGAAGATTAATTAATATGGGCCATACAACCCCTTTGCAAGCAATTGAGTTTACCTTTGATATTTATGGAACATCAAAAAGTTTGCAAGCACAATGGACAAGACATAAAATAGGTGTTGGTTGGAGCTATAGAAGTACAAGATTTGTCGAAGCTTCTGGAAATAAGTTTGTTTATAATATCTATGATTATATTAGTGATGTAGATAAAGTTAAAAAACTTCTAAGAATAGACGAAGAACATGCTAAAAGAGCAATAGGAGATTACAATAAAAAAAGAGATTTAGGCTCAACCAAGCAAGATGCAAGAAAAATAATGCCTGTTGAGTTTGCAACTGATTGTAGTTTTTTTGCTAATGCAAGAGCACTAAGACATTTATTTGATTTAAGACTTGCAAAAAAAGCTGAATGGGAAATTAGAAGAATGTCTGGGATGATATTAGAGGAAGTTATGAAAATTACACCAACTATCTTCGAGGATATTTGTAATAATACTTTTGGAAAGTTAAAAAAAGATTAATTCAAGTTTGTAATTCTTCTTCTCCTTGACTTGTGATTCTACCCTTATTGTGTTGCCCAGAATATGCTCTTTTTATCTCACCTATTATAGGTTCGAAGATAATATTAAACATTCTTGAACCAAGTTCAAATTTGAAATTATGTTCTCCAAGATTTCTTATACCAAAAGTAAGTTTTCCGGAATATCCCTGATCTGTTTTTGTTGCATGAAAACTAACTGCTCCTCTTTGTAAGGAACTTCTGGGAAATACTAAAGGCATTATATATCCCTCTGGAAAATTATCATCATATTTAACTTTTAAAGAAGGAGATGTAATTACTTCCATTGTCTGAACAAGATAATAATCTCCGGGCTTCATAATAATTAGTTTATTTCCATCTTCTTTAATATCCCCAATTAATTCAGTCTTAGGAGAATATCTATTTTTTTCGCCTTCCTTATCTATGCCCAAGAAACTATCACCTATAATTTTTTCAACTCTTCCAACTCTTAGATCAATCCCGCAACCTTCTGGGTTTTCTAATTCTCTTTTACATAAACCTTCAATTAGATTATATTCTTTATTTAATTCTAAAACCTTTAGTGCAGATAATATCATCTTAATTTAGATTAATATCCTTCTTAGAAGTTTATTTATTTTGTAATATAGCTCACTTAAATTTCCGTTGTTATTAATTTTATAATCAGCTTCATTTATACATTTTTTTACTTCTTGCCCCTTACTTTTATCGAAACCTAAATCTCTTTTATCTATTTCTAAGAAGTCTTCCCATGTTCTTATATCACTGCTTCTATTTCTTCTAATTATCCTATTAAATCTTAATATTTTTTTAGAATCAATTGCAATTAAGATGAAATCTCCTAATTCTCTCAGATATTCTATCTCTCCCGTATTTCTAATACCATCTATTACATGATCTCTTTCTTCCAGACTTAAATTTTTCATAGTGATTTTTGCTAAAACACTATTTCCATATTTTCTTCTTAATTTATCTCCAATATCTTGTAAATCTTTAGTAATATAGTCTGTTAGACCTATTCCCTTAGCTTCTTCTCTAACTCTATCTGATAATGAAGAATAAATAAAACCTCTTTCTTTTAGGTTTTTAGAAATCTCACCTTTTCCAGATCCTTTAGTTCCTGTTAATCCGATTATCATTTTTTATTCTCCACATCCTTTGGGGTTAATCCAATCACATTTTGGACATACCTCGTTACAATGACCTTTTTTAATCGCCTGAGTTCCACATATAGCACAAAAACCACCTTTCTCCTCTTCAGATAACCCTTCCAAGTTAATATCTTGTTTGTCTGTCTCAATAACTTCTGGTTTAATATTATTCTCCCTGTCTTTTTCATGATCAAAAAATTCTTTCCCAAGATAATTAAAAATATAATCTGTAACAGAATCTGCTAATTTTATATCAGGATGTCCTTCATGTACTAGCCCTCTTGGTTCAAATTTTTGATGTCTAAATTTTCTGCTAAGTGTATCTAATGGAACACCGTATTGAAGAGCTATTGAAGTAAGAATACCAATACCATCCATAAGTCCTCCAACAGTACTTCCCTCTTTACTCATATTTATGAAAACCTCTCCTGGATTTCCATCAGGGTATTTTCCAATTGTTAAATAGCCTTCATGTCCAGCAATATCAAATTTATGAACTATTGCTCCTCTTGTTTTTGGAAGTTTTCTTCTTATTGGTTTTAATGTTTTATCTTTTGAGAAACTTAATGGTTGCATTTTCTTACTTCCATCTCTGTATAATACAACTGATTTAAGACCTAATTTCCATGCATCCATATATACATTTTCTATTTCTTCAACTGTTGCTTCTTCTGGTAAATTAACTGTCTTAGATATTGCCCCTGATATAAATGGTTGAACAGCAGCCATCATCTCTAAATGGCCTCTATAAGAGATTGTTCTTTTTCCATTTTTAGGTTTATTTGCACAATCAAATACTGCGAGATGTTTATCTTTTAAATTAGGTGCTCCTTCAATTGTCTCATTTTTATCGATGTAATTGGTAATATTATTTATCTCCACATCATTGTATCTTAATTTTTTTAAAGCTAGTTTTACAGTATTATTAGTTAATCTAAGAGTTCCACCATCTGAAAGAAGTTTTGTTTGAACTAAGCCTATTTCCGGCTCAACTCCTTTTGTATCGCAATCCATCATAAATCCAATTGTTCCTGTAGGAGCTAGAACAGTTGCTTGAGCATTTCTAAATCCATATTTCCCTCCTTTCTCAATAACATTATCCCAAGTTTTCTTAGCTTCATCGAGTATATTTTCTAGCCCCTTTGGGATTTTCTTTCTATTAATATTTTTTAATGCATTTCTATGCATCTCCATTACTTTTAACATAGGTTTTTTGTTTTTCTCAAATTCTTGAAATGTCCCTATTTTTTGAGCCATCTCAGTAGAAGTTTCATAAACTTTTCCTGTAAGTAAAGCAGTTATTGCTCCAGCAATTGATCTTGATTCACCAGAGTCATAGGGTAGTCCTAAAGCCATGACTAGTGAACCTAAATTAGCATAACCCATTCCAAGAGGTCTAAATTTATGAGAGTTCTCTGCAATCTTTTTTGTCGGATAACTAGAATTATCAATTTCTAAATCCTGGGCAATAGCTGTTGTTCTTAATGCACTACTAAACCCCTCAATATCAAATGTTCCACTTTTATTTAGAAATTTTAGTAGATTTTGTGAAGCGAGATTACATGAAGAATCATCAATGAATGAATATTCACTACATGGATTGGTTGCATTTTGCCTTTCAGAATTTGGGCAAGTATGCCAGTTATTCATAATATCATCAAATTGCATTCCTGGATCTCCACAAAAGTGTGTTCCTTCTGCAATTTTTTTAAATAATTCTTTTGCTTTATATTTTGGCATTTTATCAGCCATGTCTTTATTATGAACTGGAATAGTCTGCCATTCTTTATCTTCTCTAACATCCTCCATGAATTTATCACTGACTCTTATAGAGATATTTGTATTTTGAAAAGCAACAGTATCTAATGCATCTCTAGGATTTACCCCATTATCTATTAAGATGTGGGCCTTTTCTTCTTCTTTTCTTTTAGATTCTATGAAATCATAAATATCAGGGTGATTTATCTTTAAACTATTCATTTTTGCAGCTCTTCTTGTTTTTCCACCGGATTTTACAATTCCTGCAACTTTATCATAAAACTCCCAATAAGCTAGAGGACCTGAAGGTTTTCCTCCACCAGATAATTTCTCTCTTGAGGATCTAAGTGTTGAAAGATCTGTTCCTGTTCCTGACCCGTATTTAAATAACCTAGCTTCATTTACAGCAAGTTGCATTATACCTTCCATAGTATCATCAACATGTTGAATAAAACAAGCAGAAGTTTGAGGATATTCTTTTTCTCTTCCTTTTGGCATTTTTATAATTTCACCTTTATTCTTGACTATATATGCCTCTCTTCTATCATCACTTTTCTCTTTTTCAATTCTATGAACTCCTACATTAAACCATACGGGAGAATTAAATGCCATTCTTTGATCTAATGCCAAATATGCAAGTTCGTCTTCAAAGATCTCTGCTTCTTTTTTTGAAGAGAAATATCCTTGTTTTAAAGCCCAATCCTTAAAAGTTGCAGATACTCTTTTAGTTAGTTGTTTTGCAGAATATTCTCTTTTTGATGTTTCCTGTTCTCCATAAAAATATTTTGAACCAACAATCTTCCTTGCTAAATGACTCCATCCTGAGGGGAATTCAACATCTTTTTGAATAAATAATATTTTTCCCTCATCATCAGTTATATCAATATTACTTTTCTCCCACTCAAAATAGTCTATTGGTTTTCTTTTTTCATTTGTAAAGTATCTTGTATATTTCATCTCAAAAACTCTTTTTTAAATTCCTAATACTTAAAATTTCTGAATACTATTTAAAGATTTATACACACTAAAATATAATAACAAAACGAGTATCTAAAATACAAAACATTTAAAAATACATATGAAATATACTTCATATGATTAAAAATTCATATTATCCATTCTTTACAAATCTTGCTAATAAATTAAAGATGGATATAATATTGTCCCTTAGAAAAAAAGAGAAAAATGTAACTGAACTAACTAAGGATTTAGTTGTTGAACAAAGTAAAATCTCTCATGCTTTATCTTCATTAAAATGCTGCAATATTGTGAAAGTTAAACAATTAGGTAAACAAAGAACTTATTATCTAAATAAAGATACTATCCTGAAAATCTTAAAATTAATTGATAATCATGCACATACTTATTGTAAATCAGAATGTTGTGAAAAAATAAGATGAAACAAATATATTTGGATAATGCTGCAACAACAATAGTTGATTCTAAGGTAATAGATACAATGCTTCCTTATTTTAAAGCAAAATTTGGAAATGCATCTTCTCAACATTTTAAAGGAAAAGAAGCAAAAGAAGCATTAGATAAAAGTAGAGAAGTAATTGCAAAAGAAATAAATGCAAAATCTGAAGAAATTATATTTACTTCGGGTGGAACAGAATCTAATAACTTGGCATTAAAAGGTTTATTTTTCTCAAATTATCCTAAAAAAAACCATATTATTACAACAAAAATAGAACATGATTCTATACTAAATGTATGTAGATTCTTAGAAAAACAAGGTGTTAAAGTTACTTATCTAGATGTTGATAATGAGGGATTTATTAATATTGATGATTTAAAAAAGACAATTACAGAAAAAACAATTGTTGTCTCAATTATTCACGGAAATAATGAAATAGGAACTATTCAAAATCTAGAAAGAATTGGAGAAATCTGTAAGGAAAGAGGGGTCTTATTTCATACAGATGCATGTCAGAGTTTTACAAAAACGGAAATTGATGCAAAAAAACAAAATTTAGATTTAATAACTCTAAATTCCCATAAAATTCACGGACCAAAAGGAGTGGGAGGACTATTTATTAAAAATGGGATAACAATAACTCCCTTGTTTCATGGCGGAGGGCATGAAAGAAAATTAAGAAGTGGCACAGAAAATATCTCGGGAATTGTTGGTTTTTCAAAAGCAGTAGAAATTATAAATTCAAAAGATATTCAAAAGATGGAAAAATTAAGGGATAAATTAATTACGGGAGTTTTAAAGATTTCAAATACAAGACTTAATGGATCTATAAAGAATAGATTATGTAATAATATTAATATCTCCTTTAACAATATAGAAGGGGAAGCAATTGGTGGACATCTGGAGAATAGGGGTATTTATGCATCAACTGGTTCAGCTTGTATGTCAAATACACTTGAAACTAGTCATGTCTTAAAAGCCTTGGGACTACCTCCCCTAGAATCAAATAGTTCATTAAGAATGAGTATAAGTAAATATACAACGGATGAAGAAATAAATTATGTTCTAAAAGAGCTTCCAAAGATTGTAGAAAAATTGAGGAGAATTAGTCCATTAGTTAATTAAATTTAAGGAGGAAAAATAAAATGAAAAAGAAAATAACAAAAAAGACAAGGTTAGGAGACTTATTAAAAACAAACGAGAAAGCAGCAGAAATCTTGTTTGAATCTGGAATGAGTTGCATTGGTTGCTCTATGGCAACTGAAGAAACAATTGAACAAGGTTGTTTGGCTCATGGAATGAAGAAAAAAGAGATTGATAAATTAGTTGAGAAGTTGAATAAATAAAATGGCACTAGATTATTCAAAAAAAGTAATGCAGAATTTTATGCACCCTAAAAATATGGGGGAAATTANAAATGCAGATGGAATAGGAAAAGTTGGAAATCCTACCTGCGGAGATATTATGTGGGTTTATATTAAAGTAGGAAAAAAAGGTAAAAGTGAAATCATTAAAGATATTAAATTTAAAACATTTGGTTGCACCGCCGCTATTGCAACTTCTTCAATGATTACGCAATTAGCAAAGGGAAAAACTTTTGAGAAAGCTCAAAAAATAAACACAAAAGATATTGCAAAGTCTCTTAAGGGACTTCCTAGCATAAAAATGCATTGTTCAAATCTTGCTAGTGATGCATTAAAAAAAGCAATAGAAGATTACCAATATAGAAAATAACATGGGAAAAATAACAAAAATACTAAGTGATGAGCATAAAAATATATTAAGATTAACAAAACTTATTGAAAAAGAATGTGAATCTGGGGAGAATATAAATAAGGATTTCTTTATTAAAGCTATTTATTTTATAAGAAATTATGCTGATAAATTCCATCATGCAAAAGAAGAAGATATATTATTCAAGGAATTACTAAAAGATTCAGTGCAGGGAAAATTGCCTTGTAATCCAATTGAGCAAATGTTGCATGAACATGAAGAAGGTAGAAATTTTATAAAAGAAACTGAAATCGGAATTAGAGAAAATAATACTAAGAAAATCATAGAGAATATAACAGGTTATGTTAATTTAATTAGAGAACATATCTATAAGGAAGATAATATCCTATATCCAATGGCTGATGGAGTTTTGGATAAAAAAACCGAACAAAGTATATTAAATAGGTTCTCTAAAGCAGAAAAAATGAAAGATAAAAAAAAGTGTTTATTAATGCTTAAGGAATTTAAAGAGATTATTAAAAAAAGGGGTTGAATAAAATTCTCCAGACCACCTTATTTATCCAAGGGTAACTTCTTAGTAGTAAACCATAGAAATGTTTATATAATGATTAGCATGCTTTTATCAAATATTAAGGGATAAAATAAAAATGGCAATTGACAAAGAACTTCAAAAATATATGGCAAGAGAAGCTACTGAGCCAATTAAGTTTATGGTTCAAAATAAAACTATTGACCNCGATGCTGCAATAAGCTTAGTTGCACATGCAACAGGACAATTTTCTGATGAAGAGCATTTACAAGAATATAAAAGATTTAAAAAAAATTCAGGAGAGATTTTTAAAAATGAAATAACATTTAAAGCAGGTTATGATAGTGGTTCGGGGTTGGGATATATATATAGAGAATCTTCACTTACTGATATGCATTTCTTGTTTAAATTACACCAATATTTTGGGGATAAAGATTGTTATTCTCGTTTTTTATATAATTCTCCTAAACAATTAAAAAATAATCTTAATAATATTCTAGAGAATAAAGAGATTTTGGAACTTGGATGTGGTCCTGGTTTTGGATTAAAAACTTTTGGAAATTTAGGTGCAAAGGCAGTTGGAGTTGAATTAAGAGAAGATTATAAGGAAAAAATACCAAATTTGGATATAAAATATGGAGATGCAATAAATCTTGATGAAATGTGTAAAGGTCAAAAATTTGATATAATCTATTCATATGATGTTTTTGCTGAAGCGTGCATTAAACAAAAAAAAGCAAATGAAATGGCTAAAGAGATGTATAATAAAACTAAGGATGGTGGCTATGGATTTCATTTTGTTAAATATGAAAAGTTCAACCCTATTTTTAAAGAATTTAGTGATTGGTTACAAGGACACTTAAGAAACGTTGACTCTGAGTGGCAGAGAAGTTGGTATGATAATTTAGATGATGAAACAAAAGAAGATATTCTTTGGACAAATAAGTCAACACTAGACCCACAATATTTAGTTAGGACTGGATTCAAAATAAAAGAATATACAATGGAGAATGGAGACTTAGTAATTGTTACAAAAAAAGCTGCATAATCCATATAAATAAAACAAAGACAGATAGCAAATATTAACTCTATAAAATCATAATCTTTTAATATAGTGTATATCTTGATATTATATGAATCAAAAAACAAAAGCAATTATTGAGATTCTAATAATTGTTCTCTTATTTATTTCTCTTTCTTATATTATTCAAACAAATATAGAATCAATAAGAAACATAATTGGTGATGGATATGATAGTATGCTCTTCTATATTTTAATGACAGTTGTTGCTGTTGTTATTGCCCCAATAAGTGCAACACCATTATTACCTTTGGCATCAAATTTATGGGGGTGGTTAATTGCAGCTATTTTAAGTATTATTGGATGGACTATTGGTTCACTTATTGCTTTTGTTCTTGCAAGAATTTATGGTTTATTAATTATTAGAAAGTTCATTCCAATAGAGAGAATAAGAGATATAGAAAAGAAAATCCCGGATGAAAATATTTTTTGGAGTATTGTATTCTTAAGAATGATTCTCCCTGTGGATCTATTAAGTTATGCATTAGGGATTTTTAGCAAGATTAATACACGAGACTATTTACTTGCAACAATTATTGGAGTTGCTCCATTTGCTTTTGTATTTGCGTATTTAGGAGAGATGCCCATTCTTTACCAAATTATCTCTTTTTTAATTGCAATGATAATTCTATTAATAGGATTTATTATCAAGAAGATTAGGGATAAAAAGAAGATTAAAAAAAGATAAAAATAGGATTATAACAAATTAGTTTTTTTTAATTTATTAAAGATTGATAGTCTATTCAATGTATAAAAGTTTCTAAATACCAAAACATTTATATTCTTCAATTATTCTGGGACAATATGGATAAGACAGTAATTATTTTACTCATAATTTTAGTAGTTGTCCTAGGAATCTTTGCAATTACTATAATGGGTGGAGATGGTGGAGCAACAGGAAGTACTATTGCAAGTTCATATCCAACATCCCAGTACTCTGGCGGTGGATGTAAAATATAAAAATTAATCTATAATAAAATGGAATTTAGATGTGATTCTTGTGATAGGGATTTTAATTCAGAAGATAGTTTAAATCAACATAATCTTGCTAAACATGCAACTAATGAGAAAAAAGAAAAAATTAATTCAAGAAAATTTTTGATTTTCTCTATTATTATATTTATAGTTGTAATCTCTTCATTTACTGTTTATTCTTATATGAAAAAGCCAGGAGGTTATGATGATTTTACAAATTGTTTGACTGAAAAAGGTGTAATAGTTTACGGAAATGATTTTTGTAGATTTACTAATGAGCAATTAAATTTTTTTGGCAAATCAAAAGAAAATCTAAATTATATAAGATGTCTTGATAATAAAAAATTGTGCAATGAAAAAGAAATTGAGATTACTCCGACATGGGAGATAAATGGAGAGATGTATGAGCAGGTTCAAGATTTTGAAAAATTATCTTTTTTAAGTGGATGTAAGTTATAAGAGCAACATTCTTATATTAAATTAGAGATATATTTAATGGAAAATAAAAATTTAGACTGTTTGTTCATACCCTAAGGTATTAAAAGGTTTATTTTCTAATATTATTAAAATGGTTGATAAAAAAATATCTGAAAAACATATGATTATCTTGCTCGGGATTATTGCATTTCTGGTAATATTTAATCAATGGCAAATTTCTTCAATATCTTCCAAGTTTAATGCAGGAATTCAGAAATTAGATCCTTCTCAAGTTTATGATATCACAACAACTTCACAAGCAATTGCAACACTTTTTCCTGTTGAAACTATTCAAAATGACCAAGATGCAATTGATATGATGATTGCTCAAGGAACTCCTGCTTATGGAGAATCTATGGGTATAAGTTTTGATGATCCTACTGGATCACTTAGTCTTCTTGCAGATAACTATAATAATGTGAAAGCAGATATAAAACAAAATAACCCAGACGTTTGGGATAGATATCTTAATTTAGCAACAAAACCAGTTGGAATTAGTTGTGAGTTTTGTTGTGGAATTGGCCCAATAGGAATAGATAGTAAGGGTGATTTGACCTGTGGATGTGCACATAATCCGGGAATACATTCATTAACAATGTTATTAATGAAAGACACGAGTATGAATGATGCTGAAGTTTTACGTGAAGCAATGAGGTGGAAATCATTATGGTTTCCAAGAGATATGGTAAATTTAGCCCTAAAGGCTTCTGGAGGAGAAATTGAAACAGAACTTCCAGGAATGGTTGGAGGTTGTTAAAAATGAAAAAAGTAATAATTTATACAGTTGATGGTTGCCCACATTGTCAAGATGTAAAGGAATTACTAAAAGAAAAAAAAGTAAAGTTCACTGAAAAGAATATATCGAAAAATCCAAAATTAGCAGAGGAGATGATAAAAAAATCAGGGCAAAGAGGAGCACCCATAACAATTATTAATGGAAAAATAATTGTTGGATTTAATAGAAAAAAATTAGTGGAAACATTAAAATAAGATGATAAAAATAATTAAAGATAATTTGAAAGGAGGGTTAAAATGAATAGAAATTTAGTAATTGTTGGAGTACTAGTATTACTTGTCTTAATAAGTGCTACTCAATCAATCCAGCTTTTAAAAATCAAATCAGATATAAAAGAAGTGGGGACAACAACATCTATCAAATCAACTAGTTTAAGTTCTTCTACTTCCTCAAGTAGTTCAAGTGGAGGGGATATCCCAACTAATCTACAAAATCTTCCAGGAATGGTTGGAGGTTGTTAATAATTAACAATGGTAAAAAAGAAATTTGATTACTTATCCAAAAAGGTAGAAAGTAAAATAAAAAAAGATAGTCAAAAGATATTTTTAGGTCTCTTAATAATTTTATCAATAATCTTTATAATAAATATAATTATAATTTCTAGTTCAAGCTCAGCATTGGGCGATAAAATAGCAGAAATAAAAGAGTTAAATAAACCAGTTAAAATCGAATTAAATACTATTGAGTGTAATGATTGTTTTAATGTTTCTGGTATTGTTGAGGGGATTAAAAATCAAAATGTTGAAATATTAAACGAAAATACATATAACAAGGATTCTAATGAGGCAAAAGAATTAATCAAAAAATATAATATTAATAAATTACCCTCTATTTTAATTTCTGGTGAAATAAATTCTGAGAAAATAGAGTTTAATAATTTTGAATTAATAAATGATGCTTTGGTCCTTAATAAGATTAATGCTCCTTATCTTGATTTAATTACAGATGAAATTAAAGGCAAGGTTGAAATTATTGAAATTATTGATTCAACATGTGAAAAATGTATTAGCTTAAGTTCAATACCCTTAAATTTTGTAGAGTCCGGAGTATCAATTGATGATTGGAGAAAAGTTGAATATAATTCTGCAGAAGGCAATGAGTTTATTAATAAATTTGAAATAAAACATTCTCCTGCACTTTTAATCTCAAATGATATAAATTATTATGAGAATATTAAACAAGGTTTAGATCAATCTTATCTAGAAGAAAAACAAGGATTTTATGTACTTCCTTCAACAATTCCTCCTTATAGAAATTTAACAGATAATAAAATAGTTGGTTTATCTGATTTAATAATGTTGGTTGATGAATCTTGTAGTAGTTGTTATAATGTTGAGATAAATAAACAGATTTTACAGGGTCTTGGAGTTGTAATTAATAATGAAGATACTTATGATATAAATTCTGCTAAAGGAAATGAATTAATATTAAAATATGATATCAAAAAAGTTCCAATGATTATCTTATCAAAAGAAACTAGTGTTTATGATTCATTTGTTAGTGTATGGAGTCAAGTTGGAACTATTGAAGATGATGGAATGTTTGTTATGAGAAAACCTGAAGGACTTGGAAATACTCAATCATTATAAAATGAAAAAAATAGTTTTGATTACAATCTTAATGTCTTTATTATTCATGTCTCCATTAGTATTATCGCAAGAAACTGAATTACTTTATGGAGAAAACGAAAAAAATCTACCTCCAAATCTTCAAAAAATAGCTGAGTATAATAATCAACAAGCTCAATTTTATCTTAAGAATTTATCTTTTCTTATTGCCTTTCTTGCAGGAATAATAGGGATATTAACTCCATGTAGTTTGGCTATTTTACCTGCCTTTTTTGCTTATTCATTTAAAGAAAAAAAAGAAATAACAAGAATGACTTTGTTTTTCTTCTTAGGATTTATGCCAGTATTTGTTGTTTTTGGTTTAGTTGCAACTCTCTTTGGAAAAAGTATTGCGATATTTCAGCAAGCTAATAGTTTTTTTGTTAGTCTTGCAGGATTTATCTTAATATTTTTTGGATTAATGACATTTCTTGGAAAAGGATTTTCAGGAATTCAATTTAATAAAAAGACAGGTAAAACTCCTTTTGGGATATTTTTATTCGGGATTCTATTTGCACTCGGTTTTACTGCTTGCATGGGCCCAATTTTAGCAGGGATATTATTAATTGCGGGAGTATTGCAAAATTATCTTTATGCAGCTTCTTTAATGTTATTCTATTCACTAGGATTATTTGTCCCTTTGTTTTTAATTGCAATATTCTTTGATAAATATAATTTTGCAAATCTCATGAACAGAATTGATAAACGTCTTGGGTATTCAATAACAAATATAATCAGTGGGGGGTTATTGATTTTAATGGGATTAATATTTATTATATATGGAGGAACCTATATTATTAATAATCTAGGTTTAGGTAGTTTAGTTGTTTCTATTTATTCTATTCAAAATAAACTTATATCACTACAATTTATTAATATTATTGGAGGATTAATTTTAATTGGATTCTTATATCTATTGTGGAGAGTTTTAAAGAATAAAAAGGAGATTAATAAGGATGAATAAAGCATTAATTATTATTGGACTTATTCTCGGGATAGGAGGGGTTATCTTCTCTTTATTGCCAGCAGATATTCACATGTCAATTTTTGGTGGAGATGATAGGGGAATGGATAATTCTATGCCAATGAATCACAATCATGGTATCTATGTTACTTGGGGATTAGTTGCTGCTATAATTGGTTTTGCCCTTACACTTGCAGGATGGAAAATTATTGATTAAAAATGGAAAAAACAAATACTAAGAGTAGTTTATTTGCAGGAATAGCTGGAGGTCTTGCTGCAACAACTTGCTGTATTGCTCCAGTTATAATTGTATTACTTGGACTTGGAACAGCATTTGGAATGGCAGTGATGCACCAGTTTCATATTGTTAGTATTGTTTCAGGGATAGTCTTAATGATATTAATTAGTTTATACCTGGTAAAAAGAGAATCTGGAGTCTGTAATATTAATTCAATAAAACAAAACTGGAAGGGAATAAGTATTGCTGTTATCTCTATGGTTATTGGATGGTTTGTTATTAATCTTATTATCGGAATTATTGCAACTAATGTCTATGGAAATCTAGAAGTAAATCAAAAACCCTTAGGAAATATACAGGAAATGGCAGATTCTCATGGAATGCCTGAAATGGCAGATATTAAAATTATCCCTGAAAATGAAGGAGAAAAATTAATTATACTTGATATTGAGGGAGTATTTTGCGGTTCATGTGGCCCATCCATAGAATATGATATAAAGAGTATAACTGGTGTGGAAAGTGTTAATAGATCAGGTAAAAGAATGTTTATTGTATATAACTCGGATATAACAAGCAAGGATATAATTCTCGCAAGTATTCATGAACCTTATTCAGCAAAGATAATCTCAGAGGAAAAAACTTAAAAAAGAAAATTACAAAATATAATCATGAAAAATAAAAATTTAGTCTACGGAGGGATAACTATTCTTGTTATACTTGTAGGAATATTTGTAGTCTTAAAAGAAGATTCTAAGAATTACGATGATTTTGCAAAGTGTTTAACTGAAAAAGAAGTTAAATTTTATGGATCATTTGAATGCCCACATTGTGCTCAACAAAAGAGTTTTTTTGGAGATTCAATTGAGTTTGTAGATTACATTGAATGTGGTCCATTAGGAGGTCCAATGAATCAAGTATGCAAGGATGTTAATATTAGAGTATATCCAACATGGTTTATTGATGATTCTAGATATGAAGGTGTTCAAACTTTAGAGCAATTAAGTAAATTAAGTGGTTGTTCGTTATCTAATTAGAAAACTTCTTAACTTTTTCTATAATAATCTCTTTTGAATTATTCCTTCTATATTCTCTCCAATCAACCCCATATTATTAATAAGAATATAGAAGTTAAAAATTTACCTTTTTTTAAAATATTCTTTGTTTTTTGGATAGATTGTTCTTTTCATGGTTTTATGTTTAACTTTCTATGTGCTTTTATAATAAAGAATTATATAATTTTAAAGTTATTGATTATTTTATGTCGAAACATATATAAATTAAAATAAATTTATCCCTAAAATGGCAGATGTATCATTAGTTACAAATATTTTATCAGTATTAACTGTTATTGGAGATATCTTTATAGGTATTTTCTTATTATCTCTAATTTATCAATATCTTTCTAAGAAGAAGATTAATTTTAATCTAATAAAGGAACACTCTTTATTTTTATCTTTTATTGTTGCATTAATTGCAACTATTGGAAGTTTATTTTATTCAGAAATTGCAGGATATACCCCATGCAAATTATGCTGGTTTCAAAGAATATTTATGTATCCACAAACAATCTTACTTGGTATTGCACTTCTTAGAAAAGCTAAAGGACTATATTATTATCTAGTTCCATTAAGTGCAATTGGAGCACTTATTTCTTTTAATCATTATCTTATTCAGATAATGGAATATGCAACTTCCTGCGGGATAGAGGCTGTCTCATGTAGTGTAAAATATACCTTTCATTTTGGATATATTACAATTCCTATGATGGCACTAACTGCTTTTGGTTTGATTATCATATTCTTACATATAGGACAAAGAGAATGAAAAAAATATACTTCTTTATAATACTCGGATGTTAAACAAATGGAAAAGGATAAACTAAGAAAAAAATTTGGAAATTATGCAAAAGAAAACAATATTAAACTAAATCCTGATAAAAAAATAGTTAATGGGGTATTAATGGGATTAATTAAAAACAAAGAGAGAAAAGGAGAAATCTATTGTCCATGCAGAATTCCAATTGAAGATAAAAAAGAAGATAAAAAGATAATTTGTCCTTGTGCATTTCATCTAGGTGAAATAAAAAAAGATGGTTACTGTAAATGTAATCTGTTTGTAAAATGAGATTCACAAATAGAGAAACAAAAGATTTATTTTTTGCGTGGATTATGATATCTCTTGCTTTTGCGATTTTATTCTCCGGAATTGGAAGTTTATTTAGTAATCCAATATTATTTATTACTTCCTTAGGAATAGCTCTATTTACTGCAGGGATTGGATTTCTATTACATGAGTTAATGCATAAATATGTTGCACAAAATTATGGTTTTCATGCAGAATTTAAAGCATTTTATAATATGTTATTTCTAGCTATTGCATTTTCTTTTTTTGGATTTATTCTAGCTGCTCCTGGTGCAGTTTTTATTAGCGGATTTATAACTAGAGAAAAAAATGGGAAGATATCTCTTGCAGGACCAATGACAAATATTCTTCTGGCTATAATTTTCTTAATTCTATTATTAATCTTTACAACAAATGGAATTCTAGGATTATTCTTAAATTATGGACTTATGATAAATTCACTTCTCGCTTTATTTAATATGATTCCCTTTATGCCTTTTGATGGGAAAAAAGTTTATGATTGGAATAAAGTAGCATATTTTATTACGGTAATCTTAGCACTTGTATTATTTTTAAGTAGATATTTAATCATTTAGAAAGTCTTAAAAATAGTATTATTTTAGAGGATAAAATGGTTTCAAAAGAAAAAGCTAAAAGATTGAAAAAGAAATTAGAGAGATTATTAGACCCAAATTTAGAATTTAATCTAAAAGAATTTACTGAATTAGTTGGGGGAGAAAAATATTATAAATCAGTAATGATAGGAGAAAAGGAATTAAACGAGACTCCAATATTTGAAATTGCACACTATCTTACTAAAAGTGTTGGTAGATTTGGATCTTCAGGTTACAAGGTTAATGGAAGAAACTATAAACATGACCTTTGGAATTGGCAATGTAAAAATCTATCTTTATTAAAAGACTATTTTATTGATTCAATAAAAGATAATTCTGTTGTGACAGGTTCTTGATAAAGATTTATTAAGCAAATCTACCTTTTTCTCTAAATGAAATATCAATCCTGTAATCATTGTGAATCAAAACCAGATAATAAAATAAAAATAGGAAAAAACCTAAAAATATTTGGAAGTATTTTTATCTTAATTTTTCTTATTTCTTTTCTTCCAATTCTTGAAAAATTAAATGAAAGTTTATTATCTTATATCAAGTTAATTTGGTGGGCAGTTATCTTAGGAATTTTAACTGGAGGAATTATTGATTACTTTATACCTGAAGAATTCATCTTTAAATATCTTGGTCAAAAGAAAAAAAGAACAATCTTTTATGCAGTTATCTTTGGTTTTTTAATGTCTGCATGCTCACACGGAATCTTGGCAATTTCAATGCAATTATATAAGAAAGGTGCAGGAATTCCTGCTGTTATTACTTTTCTTTTAGCTTCACCCTGGGCTAATTTGCCTATTACAATCTTGTTGTTTGGTTTTTTTGGAATTAAAGCATTATGGTTTGTCTCTGCAGCAATGGTAATTGCTATGTCTACAGGATTTATCTATATGGGACTCGATAAATTTAGATTAATTGAAAAATCAAAGAAAATTACATTAAGTAATAAAATTGAATGGACAAATATCAAGAATTTTAATTTCAGAGATAGTCTATCTGGAGTTACTAGAGGAGCAATTAATCTTTCAAATATGGTTTTATGGTGGATACTAATAGGAATAACAGTTGCAGCTTTTATAGGAGCATATGTTCCCGAACATATTTTTATGAAGTATCTTGGACCTAGCTTTATGGGATTATTTTTAACTTTAGTCTTTGCAACTATAATTGAAGTTTGTTCTGAGGGAAGTTCTCCAATTGCATTTGAAATTTTTAATAAAGTTGGGACTTTTGGTAATCCTTTTGTTTTTTTAATGGCAGGGGTAATTACAGATTATACAGAAATTGGTTTAATATGGTCAAATATAGGTAAGAAAGCTGCAATATGGCTTCCAATAATAACTATTCCTTTAGTTTTACTTGTTGGTTGGTTATTTAATTTGTATCTTTAATTAATCTCAAAAAAACAAAAAAATTGGCAATAAAAAATGAGCGTGATAAGTCTAGTTGCTGGAAATCCCTCTATTGTTGCATGGAGCTTGGAGATTATATCTCGATTTTATGATGAAAAATATACTTGAACCAAAAGAATTAAAACATCTAGATATATCTAAATTAAAAGGTGATTATAGATGAATTTAAAAAATAGGAATATGGAACATTAAAGGATATTAAAAAGGACTTGGAGGGAAGAGTCCCAACAGTTAATTAACATGGTTCAATATGATATTATTATAATAGGCAGAGGAATTGTAGGATTATCTGCTGCAATTTATGCAGGACGATTAAACCTTAAAACTTTGGTTATTGGAAAAGAAAAAGGTGGAAAAATCGTAAAGACTAATCTTATTGAAAATTACCCTGGATTTAAGAAAATTTCTGGAATGGATTTATTTAATAGAGTATTAGATCACACAAAAGATTACAATATAGAAATATATGGTGGAGATATAGAAGATATATCTTGTGACAAGAAAAGCTGTTTTATTATTAAAACTAAGAAAAAACAATATAAATCAAAAACAATACTTTTTTGTACAGGCTCAAAATTAAGAAAACTTAATGTTAAAGGAGAAAGAGAATTTGAAGGTAAAGGGGTGCATTCGTGCGCTTTATGTGATGGTCCATTATATAATGATAAGATTTTAGCAGTAATTGGAGGAGGAGATTCTGCTGTTAAGGAAAGTTTACTATTAAGTAAATATGCAAAAGAAGTTTATATTATTGCAAGAAATAAATTGAAACCGGAACCAATTAATCTAGAAAGATTAAAAAGAAATAGAAAAATAAATATTATTTTAGGTACACAAATTAAAGAAATAAGAGGAAATAAATTTGTTAATTCTTTGGTTTTAGATAGGAAATTTAAGAATTCAAATATTTTAAAATTAGACGGGGTTTTTGTTAATATTGGTTATATTCCCTTATCTAATTTGGGAGTTAAATTAGGTGTTAAACTTAATAAAAATAAAGAGATGATTATTGATAAAGAGTCAAAAACTAATATTAAGGGAATTTATGCTGCAGGAGATATTACAGATACTACATTTAAGCAGGCAATTACAGGCATAGGGGAGTCGGTAAAAGCAGTTTATTCTATTTATGAATATATTAATCACGAAAAAGTTTTATGTAGCTGTATTGATGAGAAATAATAATATTTATATATAAAGTTTGTTTAAACATTCTATGAAGAAACCAATTATCTTTATAATTATTATATTGCTTGTTGCAGCATCTAGTGTATATTTTTTACAGTTTAATAAACAAAATAAATGTATCCTTGAACTTGATACAGATATTTGTCCAAAGAGTTGCAAGGAAGGATGTGATGATATTATTTATTCCGGATATTTCAAGAACACAATAACAAAACAATCAGAAGAAAAATTTGATGCAATTATATTAAAGAATAAATATCCTGAGTTAAAAGATGCTGATTTTAGAGAGGTTAAGGCAATTGGAGGAATCTATGTTTTTACTGATAGACTTTATTTCTATGAGGAAGGAAATTTTAGTCATGATGCACAAAAAATAGTCAAGGAAGGATATAAAAGATTATTACAGAATCTTGCACAAAGATTTAATGTAACTCTTGGAACAAAAGAAGCAATTGACTCAATTATTTTATTAATAGGATGAATTTAATATTCTAGTTCTCTAACATTTATAAACTACTTATTACCAATAATGTACAAATAAAATGACAAGAAAATCATTTTTTAGGGATAAAACACCCACAGAAATAAGGAATCTTAAACCTAAGAAAGTTTATACTCAAAATAATCTAATTAAGAAAATCATAGATTTAGATCCTTCTATAGATGGAATTGAATTAAGAAGTGTTATTACACCTCACAAATATCTTGCTGATAACAGAAGTGGTGCTAGATCTTCAAGATTAAATTTCAAACACGGAAATTACATTGCATTAAGTCAGCCAAAAACACAAAATGAAGCTCATAATTGTAAAGATATTCCATTAAAAATAAGAGAAAGAGATTTTAATGAATTAACAAAATTAAAGGAAATGGAAAATAATTTTCTTGGTTATTCATTTAGACCTGTTCAGGGGAAAGTAAGATCGAAGAGAATTGTCCCATTCTGGTCACTTTTAGAAGGGGCAAGATTATATGCTTATTCTGAACAAGCATCTGCTAAAATTAAAATTGAGAATTATAAAGACTCAAAAAGAGTTTCAAGAGAAGGAGCAACTATTGTTTGCGAAGTTCCTTCAAGAACAAAACAACATCCAAGATATAAATTTGCATTAGAACATGTCCCAATAGATGGAACAACTGAGAAAAGAGGAGTTGTATGGAGTATAAATCCGAAGGGATTACTTGATGAAGAATCACTTGAACTAATCTTAGGAAGAACTAATCATGAATTATATAATATAAGATATACATCTCTAACTGGCCGTGAAGAAAGCAAGGTAATAACGTTTTATCCTCATGATGTTGCAGCTTATGCTAAAATAATAGATAAATCATGGAATGAAGAAAGAAATATAACTCCCTTAGAAATGTCTCCATTTGGATTACCCTCGCAAAAAGGAGTTGATATTTATAAGAAAATATGTAATAATCTTTTAATTTATGATAAAACAATAAAAAACAAACACAAGTTAAGAAAACCACACTTAAGTGAAGTATGCACTTTATTTGGAAGAAGTGTTGGTGTTCTAGGACCCAAAGAAACATTATATTGTGATGAAGAAAGAGATGGAAAGTTAAAGAATTATGATTGGGGGTTTAGTTTTTAAAACCTCTAAAAAACATTAAAAACTCTTATTCTTATTTTCTTATTATGAATATTGAAACAAAAGTAAAAAAAACAATAAAAGAATATAAACTCTGTAATAAAAAGGAGAAAGTTCTTGTAGCATTATCTGGAGGAAAGGATTCTACAGTTACAGCCTATCTATTAAAGAAATTTGGATATGATATAGAAGGAATTCATCTTGATTTAAAGATAGGAGAATATAGCAAGAGATGCCTAAAAGCTGTCAAGAAATTATGTGAAGATTTAGACATAAAATTACATGTCTATGATATAAAAGATGATATGGGAAGTGGGATATGTTATCTAAGATCAGCAATACAATTAAAACAAAAAGGAAATCTAAAGAATTGTGCAGTTTGTGGGGTTATTAAAAAATGGATATTTAATAGGATTGCAAGAAAACTATATGCAAAGAAAATAGCAACAGGACATAATTTAGATGATGAAGCACAGACTTTCTTAATGAATATATTTAAGGCAAGTCCAAAACTAAGTGCAAATATAGGACCAATATCTAGAAATATACAAAATAAAAAATTTATACCCAGAATAAAACCGCTCTTCTATGTCTTAGAAGATGATATAAGAGATTTCTCTAAGAAAAACAAACTCCCTGTTGTTTATGAAAAATGCCCATGCTCTTTAGATTCTTATAGAATACAGGTAAGAGAATTCTTAGAAACATTATCGGGAAAAGATAAACAAAACATAATTAAGAATTTTAATAATATTTCAAAAAGAATTAAAAAAGATTCTAAAATAGAATATTGTGAAGCATGTCAGGAACCTTCAAGAAATAGATTATGTAAAAAATGTGAGTTGATGAGAGTTTGATGGGCGCGGAGAGAATCGAACTCCCTTCTAGCGGGCTGGAGCCGCTTATATTACCAGTATACTACGCACCCTTAATTTATTAAGAAATAATTGATTTTTAATTCTTTCTTTATCCTATCTTTTTTATCTCAACTATCTCTTTATCAGAAATAGAACATCCTTTAAATTTGACAGCATAAAGTAGTGCGTCTAATAGAGCTGTACTCTCTAGTCTTATAAGATTTTTTTTATAAACAACATAAACTAATTCTGCTGATCTAATAAATTTAAATCCTTTAAAAAATCTATAATTTTCTCTCTTAGACTTTATTTTTGTATGTAATTTTCTCCGGAATAATTTCTCCAGATTTTCTGGTCTTTCTCCAAGTATCCTTGTTGTTCTTTCATCAACTGCAATTACATTTTCTATTTTCTTTTTATTAAGGATTTCACTTAATGCTAAACAAGAAGCTTCACCAGAATCAATTATGTGTATTTCTTTTCCCTTTGCAATAAAAGTACTATTAGCAATATTTACAATTTCATTTGTTTTCTTATCTATCTCTTTATCGCTTATCCCTAACGATAATGGCAATTCAAGAACTTTTTCATCTAATAATTGTTTTAATTTTAAACCTTCAAGTTCAAATCTCTTTGTTTTAAGGGGCTTGTCAATTATCTCTTCTTTTACTTCCCTTGTTATTATAAATTTTCCCTTGAATATCTCCTTTAATCTCCTTATCTCAACAAATAATCCATTCATTGAAAGACTTATTAATGTGCCTGAATCAAAGATTATTACCTTCCCCATTATGAAAACATCTCCATTACAAGTTTAATTCTTGATTTAACATCATAAGTTTTTCCTAAAGGTACATTAGAAACATTTGTTTGCCCAGAATAGTTTGCTAGTTCCCAAAGTGAAATTCCTAGAAGTTTTGCAGTTTTCTCCATAGAAATACCGTGCTCATAAATCTTTGATGCCTTGTTAATGCTTGCTTTTCTAAAAACATCTTGAATATATATCTTTAGATTCCCAGAAAGCTTGTTAATTTTTTTCCTAATTAATTCTAAATGAACTCTTAAATCATCTTCGTTATTTTTATTAATTGCATTTATTGAATGATCTATACAAGAGATTAAACTCTTGTGAAATTCTCTCCATCCCGGATACTCTCTATATTCTTTTCTTTCTAAGATTTTCCCAATAGAATAAACTATTACTGCAATTGCAATATTATCAGGGTCATGAGTACGAGATGCAGTATTAATTGTTTGATTACTTAATTCTTTTAATTTTGAAGGGTCATCTTTGGTAATTGAATCTTTTGTTTCTTCAAGAATTCTTGAGATATTCTCTTTTTCCTGCATATTTAAAACTAGTTAATACTATTAATAAACCTTAACTTTTTATATCCTTTCTTCCTTATTTTATAATGAAACAAGTAATACTTGATACAAATTTTATCTTAAGTTCTGTAAAACAGAAAATAGATTTCTTTGAAGAAATAAAATTTATGGGAATTAAGATAATAATCCCAAAACAAGTAATAGATGAACTAAATAAAATTATTAATTCAAAAAAAAAGCTACAATTTAGGGAAAATGCAAGAATAGCTTTAGAACTAATAAAAAACAACCAATCTAAGAGAATTGATCTTAAACAAAAATATGTGGATAAGGGGATAATTCAATTTGCAAAGAAAAATAGGAATATAATTATTGCAACACTAGATAGAGAATTAAAGAATAAGATAAAGAATTCTAAATTAGTAATAAGGAGAAAAAAGAAGTTAGAGATTATTTAAATAAAAGACATAAGCTTTAAAAACCAAATTTAACTCTAATTTTTATTAAAATGTTTTATTTAACCGAAGTTGAGGATTATGTAAGAGTAGAACCAAAACTATTTGGTTTACCTACAAAAGATGCTGTTGATAAGCAACTTAGAGAAACTTACACTGATTATTATGATAAAGAACTTGGAAAAGTTGTCTTAGCAATAGAAGTTATAAATATAGGAGAAGGGGTAATAATATCCGGGGATGGTGCAGCTTATTATAATTCAACATTTAAATTACTTGTTTGGAAACCTGAACTTCAGGAACTAATCTATGGGGTTATATCTGAAATAACAAATTTTGGTGCATTTATTGATATCGGGGTTATTGGAGGGATGATTCACATAAGCCAGACAATGAATGATTATGTAAGTTTTAGTAAAGCAAATTCTTTACTTGGGAAATCTTCAAAAAGAAGTTTAAAACAAGGAGATTTATGTCTTGCAAGAATTGTTGCAATTAGTCATAAAGGTGATGAACCAAAAATAGGATTAACAATGAGACAACCAGGTTTAGGGAAACTTGATTGGATTAAAGAAGATAAACTAAAAAAAGAAAAAGAGGAAAAAAGAATAGCAAAAGCACAGGAGAAAGCGGCTAAGGGGAAAGGGGGAAAGAAAAAATAAAATGACTGAAAAATGTGAATATCATATATCAAAGATTCTAAGATATATTAGGAAAAGAAATAAACTAAATAATGAATATTTCTTAAGTAATCAAAATGGTAAAACAAAAAGCATGTAAAATTTGTAATCGAATCTATGAAGGAGATACTTGTCCTAAATGTAACTCTAAAGAATCAACAAACAATATTAAAGGAAGAATTGTTGTTTTAGATTCTGAAAAATCAGAGATAGCTAAAAATATAAATATAAAGGACAAAGGAAATTTTGCAATTAAAACCAGGTAATCTCTACAATGGAAAATTTTAATATAATTAGCAAAAAAGAAAATCCTTTGTTTAAAAGAAATGAAGTTAAGGTTGGAATTCATGCGAAAGTTACTCCAAGCAATAATGAAGTAGAAAAATTAATTTCTGAAAAATTTAAAACTCAAGAAAAAAACATAAAGATAAAAAAGATTTCTAGTAAATTTGGATCAAACAATTTCATTGTATCTGCTAATATTTATGATTCATATGAAGATAAAGATAAAATAGAAGCAAAAACAAAAAAAGAAAAGGAAGCTATTAAAAAAGCTAAAGAAGAAGCTAAAACCGAGGAGAAATAAATGCCAAAAAAAATAATAAAAAAAGGGAAAAAACCGCATAAGAATAAACCAACTAGTAAGAAATACAAGCAATATAAAATAGAAGGTGATAAGATTACAAGAGGAAAGAATTGTCCGAGATGCGGTCCAGGGGTATTTTTGATGAGCTCTAATAATAGGCAATATTGTGGAAGATGTCATTATACTTCTTTTGATAGTAAATAAAACTACCCTTTACATATATTGAATAAATTTCATTCTTTGGAAAATTTCTTAATAATAATTGTTTTACATCTTTGATAGTAGATATTCCTCTTAGTTCAAGGCTAGATAATTTTTTCCAACTACTCCAAAATTAACATTTCATCTCAACTTCCAAGCCCCCTGTTTTCTCCAAAGCTTATAAAATTCTCCTCTTTTTCTTAAAAGTTCATTATATGTTCCTTGTTCAACTATTTTTCCTTTATCTACAAAAATAATTTTATCCATATTCCTATTCGCCAGAAAGATTTGACTATTGTTTATCAAAAGTATGCAACCTCAACACAAATGATATCAATTTATGGTTAAATAAAATTAATTCTTATAAATAATTTTAAAACCCGAAGGGGTTATTCACACCAATAAAATAGTATAGTATGAAGCTCCCCCTGGGTAAAAAGAGGTGATATAAAATAGAACACACACTAGTATATAAATCTTTCGGTTTTGTTACTCTTCAAAAATGACATAGTATAATGAGTTTATAGTAGTAATTAAGATTATTAAAATTATTTTTATTAGGCACTACAACCAATATATTAGGCACTACATCAAGTTTATAAATATTTCTTTATTAGATATATCATGAAAGAAGAGGTAAAATTAGCTCAAAATGACACAGAAATCTTATCATCTCAAGAGCAAATTCATGATTTATTGTTTAGCAGAGAGATAGGATGGCAGGATATTATTTATGACTTAATTAATTCAGAACAATTAGATCCTTGGAACATTAATATAACTGTTTTATCCAATAAATATCTAGAAAAAATAGAAAAACTTGGGGAAGCAGATTTCTTAGTATCAAGCAAGGTATTACTTGCAGCAGCTCTTCTTTTAAGAATTAAATCAGAACTTCTTTTGAATAAATATATAAAAAGTATTGATGAAACTCTTTTTGGAAAAAAAGAAAAAAAGAAGCAAATTCTAGAAAGAATAGAACTTGATGAAGAAATCCCTGGATTAATTCCAAGAAGTCCTATCCCAAGATTTAAAAAAGTTACATTAAAAGAACTAATTGATTCCTTAAATAAAGCAATTACAACTGAAAACAGAAGAATCAAAAAGGAAATAATAAATAAAAATGCATTAAGAGAATCCTCGTTTTCTATTCCAAAAAGGAAGTTTAGTATAAAAGATAAAATAAGAGAAATCTACCAAGAATTAACAATTCATCTTGATGAAGAAAAGGGTAAAAAAAGAATCTCCTTTACAGAATTTATAAAAATGGGTAATGAAGAGAAGATAATTTTATTCTCCTCCCTATTGCATTTAGATAATCAAAAAAAGATATGGCTTGAGCAAGAAAGCCATTTTGATGAAATTCATATCTGGATGAAAGATGCTTATTTTAAACATAATAAGGATCCTTTTGAAGATTTAAGAGAAGTGGACAAGGCTCTTAGAGAGATGTTTGAGTAATCTTAAAAACCCATTTTCTTTTTCATATTTATGAAAGTAGCGGTCTTATTTAGTGGAGGAAAAGATTCAACTTATGCAATCTATCTAGCTAAAAAATATGGATATAAGATAGCTTGTCTTATCTCAATTATCTCTAAAAATGAAGATAGTTTTATGTTTCATACTCCAACTATCTCAAAAACAAAAAAACAAGCAAAGACAATGAATATCCCCATAGTTATTCAGAATACCTCTGGTAAAAAAGAAGAAGAATTAGAAGATTTGGAAAGAGTAATAAAAAAAGTTAAAGATGAGTTCAAAATCAAAGGAATAATTACTGGTGCAATTCAATCTATTTATCAGGCATCAAGAATTCAAAAAATATGTGATAAGCTTAATTTAGAGTGTTTTAATCCTTTATGGCAAAAAGATGAACTTGAATATTGGAACGAGCTTTTAGATAACAAATTTGAGATTATTATTACAAAAGTTGCTTGTGAAGGATTATACCAGGGATGGCTTGGGAAGAAAATAAATAAGAATAATCTTAAGAATCTAATAGATTTGAGTAAAAAATTTAAATTTCATCTGGGATTTGAAGGTGGGGAGGCAGAATCATTTGTCCTAAATTGTCCATTATTTAAGAAACAACTAAAAATAGTTGATTCAAAAATTTCAGGAGAAAAAAATTCATGGAAAATGGAGGTTGAAGTAGAGTGATTCTCTTAATTAACATCTGTAAGGAAAAACTTCATTATCTGGAATTTGTAAAACCAATAGAAGACATCCTAGATAAAAACAATATAAAATTTAATACAAAATATTATAAGAAAATTGTTGATAATGACTTAAAAGCAGATAAGATTATTATTTGCGGGACAAGTCTAATTGATAATGATTTTCTAGAAGATTTAGATTATTTTAGATGGTTAAAAATTTATCAAAAACCTATCCTAGGAATTTGTGGAGGAATGCAAATCTTAAGTATCTTCTATAAAGGCGAATTAATAAAAGACAAAGAAATAGGAGAAATTGAAATTGATTTTAAAAGAAAATTCCTAGGTAAATATAAAAAACAAAAAGTTTATGCATTGCATAATAGTTGCGTAGTTTCAGATGAATTTGATGTTTTTGCAAAATCAAAATATCCTCAGGCAATAAAACATAAAACAAGGCCTATTTATGGAGTATTATTTCATCCTGAAGTTAGAAATAAGGATATTATAATAAACTTTTCTCACTAATAAAATTCTCTTTTCCAGTTTTCATGTTCTTAACTTTAAATTTGCCTTTTTTAATCTCTTCTTTTCCAACAAAGATAACTTCACTAATATCATAAGAATTGGCATATTCTAGTGCTTTTGATGGTTTTCCATAGAATATAATTATTTCTTCTCCTTTCTTTCTTAATTTTTGAGCAAGTTTAATTGCAATCTTCTCTTGATTAAGAGATAAGATCATTGTCTTTTCTTTCTCAAGTTTTATTTTAGCAAGCATAGAAAGTCTCTCTAGACCAAAAGCAAATCCTGATGATTGAACCCCATTAAACATATAACTTCCTCCTGCATTTATTGTTTCTTTCATCTCTTTTGTTTTAACCTCGAATATTGTCTTATTATAATAACTTAAACCTCTTGCAAGAGATGGAGAAAATTCTATCTTAACATTATATATATTACAATATTTTTTAAGTTCTCTAATTCCGGAATAGGCTCTATATCTTGTAAAATATTTTTCTGGTTTTTTAAAGATATTTAATAGTTTTTCAGCTTTAAATTTCCTTAAATTTAAGAGAACTTGTTTTTCAGGCAATTTGTCAAGTTTATCTATTTCTTTTATTACTTGTTCCTTATTTCTTATTTTCTGTTCATCTAATATTTCATTTAATAATTCTCTATTATTAACAAAGATTGTAAATTTAATATTTAATTTATCAAGTATATCTTTTATAAGACTTAAAATTTCTGCTTCATCTTTTATTGTTGCTCCAATTATATCTGCATCACATTGAGTAAATTGCCTGAATCTGTTTTTTTTAGTTGGTTCGTCACGAAATACTTCTCCTATTTGAAATCTTTTATATGGGAGTTTCTTGTTTTTCATTAGACGTTTTAGTTGGAATGTTAATTCATATCTTAATGCAAGCTTTCTTTTTCCTTTATCCTGGAGTTTTAAGATATCTGAGACTGCTTCATCTTGAAGATTATCTCCTTTAACAAATTCTTCATATTCAATTATTGGAGTCTCAGCTGGTTCAAATCCATATCTTTCAAAAGTCTCAATTAGGACTTTTCTGATTTCTAATCTTTTTAGTGCTTCTTTTCCTATAAAATCATTAAATCCTTTAACGGTTTCTGTTTTCATTTTAATTTTTTATAATGGTGGAAAGGAAAACCATCCTAAGAGTTTCCAGTTTAACCATTAATTCCCTTGTATTTAATTTAGAAGCCAAGCTATTAAAATCTTTCCAGATGAATAAATTGTCTAATTTTAATAGTCATATTCAGAATAAGATTGAATGGTTTTTATATTTTCCCTTTCCAATAACTTTTTTTATCTTTCTTAGATTTTTTCTTATATCCATTTTAATTTAACAAATTCTTCTCTACTTATCAAACTTTTTTGTTCTCTATGTAGATATTCACAAAGTTCTTTTTTCCCTCTTAGTCCTAAATTATGTATTTGTTTGTGTTCGTCACGAGTAACAATATCCAAGTTATCTACCGCCTTATTATCTTTATCTCTATCTTTATGATGAATATCATATCCTTCAAAAGGTAATGAGTAATCTTCTTTATCTACTAGATATATCTTCTTATAAGCTATTTGCCTGACATCTCTTTTATTTTTGGACATTAGTCTCATATATGAGGTTACCAACATTAGATTTATGAGAATTAATATAATTTAAATATATCTAAACAATCACTTGATTGTTTATTTAGTAGTTTTCCTTAGTAAAATAAGTCTCTTTTTCAGGGGGTAGATTATTTAATCCACTCCTGATTTCATAAATAAAACAATTAATGCAACAACTAATAATATTGCAACTAAGGTGAAAACCCAATTAATTGTTTGAGAGGATTTTCTAATATCATCTTTTACTTCTTCTGATGTTTCTAAATCACTAAATAGAAAACCGTTTGTTGTAGAAAGTGATTCAAATAAATAATTATCTCTCCAGCTTTTTTTATCACCACTCGTGTCTTTTCTTGTATCAACTGTAAAACTTACACTATTTGCCCCTTCATTTCCATGAGAATCATTTGCATAAAAAATAACACTATGTTCTCCATGTGATAAAGTGATAGTATCAGAAAAGGTTAAGCTATTTGTTGTACTCATTGTAACATTATCTTCTCCATCTACACTAAACCATGTAGTTGCAAGTTCATCTGTTGTTATTTCAAATGAGATATCTGAAGAATCATACTCTTGATTTGTAAGAGGACTTACAATTATAATTAGAGGGGCACTAATATCATTAACTATTATTGTTATAGTTGCAATATTACTATTAGCACTACCATCATTGACTAAGTAAGTATATGAATCTATTCCAGAAAAATTAGAATTAGGAGTATATGTTCTTGTTGTACTTGTTCCACTTAGTACACCATTAGAAGGGTTTGATACAATTGTATAGGTCAATGAATCTCCATTTACATCTGTTGCAGACATTGTTGTATTTATTGCAGTATCTTTAGTTGTTGTAAATGTTGTGGCGGTTGATACAGGAGCACTATTACAGGATTGAGTACAGGATTGGCTTTGTGTACTTCCACAACCATCTGTTCTAGTCTGAGTTCCTCCACCACACGATGCAGAACAACCACTCCAGGAGCTCCATGAGGGGGAACAAGGACAAGGTCCACAATCAGTACCACAACTGCCACAAGTCTCACCTTTAGCTCCATCACAATATCCATCACCACAGGTAGCCCATCCACAAGCAGCCCATCTCCATTCTTCATAACATGATTTTAATGCCGGTTCACAAGTATAATCCCTTCCTTGACTGCATAGGGTTGCAAAATTTACCCACCATTGACCATTTACACATAATCTATCCCATTCGCCACCGCACACCTTTTGTCCATGACTATAAGTTCCTGGGGGGATATTCCAATATCCTCCTTGACAAGAAGCACATGCATCAATTTCATAACTATTTATTATTATAAATATAAAAGAAAGAATAATTAAGATAAAAAATTTCTGCCCACTTACT
>PBZO01000004.1 GCA_002731115.1 Candidatus Pacearchaeota archaeon | reverse complement strand
TAAATTTATCAAATCTTTCAGTTGAGTCCTTTGTTAAAGTTAAAGTATTATTAAAATTTACAACAATTCTTTTTGGAAGTAATTCAACATTCATACTATTTTTCTTTAAGTTTACATTATATGCTTTTTTTTCATAACTCTTCTTTAAAGAATCAAAGCAATTATTTGCAACATCTTCTATTTCATTTTTAATTTCTTCTTCAATATGTTGTTTTAACATTGGCTGCTGCATTATGCAGGTTTTATAATATTCTTCTGTATAACATAGATATTCTATTTGGGTGCCGTCATATAAAGTATAATGCTCTGGATTAGCACTCCCTCCATGCAAAGATAATGATGTTACTGTTTCCTTAACCTTCTCTTCCATACATTCCTGAATAAATTGAGATGGATTTTTAGATTCAACTCCGAAATTTGCTTTAATTTGCGGGTAAAATAAAAATACTAAGATTCCAAGTACTACAATCATTACTGCAATAATAATAAATATTGTAACCTGGCCTCTTTTATTCATGAGTATCTAAAGAAAACTTGATTTATAAATTTTAAGAATATAAGAACTTTCTTGTTTTCTTTTGATAAAATGAAATCAACTTGCATAAACTTTTATTGCACAACCAGAATTTTTATTATCAAAGAGATCTTTACATTTTATATAATAAGTACGGCCTGATTCCCACCTAGTTGAATGTTTAGTAGAATATGCAGTTGTAATTGAACTTGCATTATTAATATTAAAATTACATCTATTAAAATCATAATAGCATTTTGCACTTTCATCTGTAATTAATTTTAAATTTCCTCCACCATTATATGCTCTTACAACAATTGGAGAACTTGTATCAATTTTTAAATTAAATATAGCATTTCCATAAGCAGTATTTTCTGCAACATCCTCACATTTTATAGGGATATAATAATTACCTTTCATTAAATTTAATCCTTCTTGTTTATGAGAATTTGAAAAAGTATTCATGAATTGTATCCAATCATTGCCCCATTTATAATAACAAGTAGATATTCCGTTATCTGCTCCTCCTGAAGTTTTAATTTCTAAATCAATAGATGTTGGTTCATCTCCTCCTTTAATTTCATCTTTAGGAAAAATAGAATCAATTTGTAAGTTACTTTCTGAAATAGATAAAGTATAAACAAAATCCTCTGCATTAACATTTCTTTCACCATATTTAGCTATATCTTCTGCTGTTTGTACCCAAGGTTTATCTTTACATTTAATGTAAATATTATTTTCTTCTTCCAGTTCAGTTAAAGTTGAAGAACAAGGCCAACCAAATAATTCCATATCTCTTAATTCTGTTTTACATTCCATAGTATTCTCCATTAAATCATAATTTATATTCTCCCTTGTATCATAATTACAATTTGCAGGTTCATTTACCCAAATTGTAAAATTTTGTTCTGTCGCATTATATGGAAGTATGCTTTTATCTTCGGGATTTATAGTTGTTGAAGAATGAGAAACAGCAGTTTTATCAGGACCTGAATTAATACAAAAATTAACTTCATATTCATCTATATTAAAGTTTCCGTGATAATCTTGACATCGAACATACATATTCATGTTTCCATATTTTTCTTTAATATCTCCTGAGACATCATCAGAATCTAAACTATCTATACTTGGCATGAATATTGGAAAACTATGGTCAGTTGTAAATGAATTTTGTTCAAAAGGATAATTATCTTGCATCTTCTCATAATTAGGAGCTGTTCTATCATATGACCATTTACATTGGGCAAATTCATCTGTTTTTAGGGTAAATAATATTCTTGTCCATTCTTGTATACATTTTCCTTCTGTTGTTCTTATTTGAGCACTTTTACTATTTCTTTTACTAATTGTGTAACCTTCGTCAATTTCTCCAGGACTAATTACAGGAGGATTAGGTTCATATTCAATACTTTCACAAAGAGGATTTTCTGTGTTTTCATTTAATATAGTACATGCTTGTCCAAAACTTTCACATCTATATTTAGTACAAGGTTTTAATAGATCTTCATTACATTTATTACAATTTTCTCCTCCTATTGGTGCTTCCCAAGGCATACAAGTAAATCTAACTTCTTTAATTTCTGTTCCTCCTCCAAATACNCCNANTGCAGATAANNCCATTATAGCAAGTCCTGCATAGAAAAAATACATGGTAGCTCCTCCCGCAGGAGTGAATAAGGTGCTAATAACCTTTCCTTTAGCTGCAAACATTGCATATCCAATTGTTCCTCCAACAACTCCTGCCCCTATGGTCATTGCCATTGCATCATTTCCTTCTAATCCAAGCCATTCTGCAAGATATTGTCCTGCAATTGCACCAATAGCTGAACCAATTGCAGCACCTGCAAATGCTGCTCCTACATTCGTAACT
This sequence comes from Candidatus Pacearchaeota archaeon, assembly GCA_002731115.1. Classification (GTDB taxonomy): domain Archaea; phylum Nanobdellota; class Nanobdellia; order Pacearchaeales; family GW2011-AR1; genus NP1466. The sequence goes on along the minus strand of PBZO01000004.1, from coordinate 47,603 downwards.
CCCTGTCCTGCAATAGAGGATGAAGACCCAACGAAAAATCCATAACCCTTAGCATAAAATAAACTAGTTCCTGTTAAATAAGATACTCCTGCAGATACTGCTCCTGCTGCCCCCTTAATCATTTCAAATTGTTTTAATTCTTCTTCACTAATTCCAAGAAACTCATTTTCTTCATCAGGTTCTCCTTCTATATTTTCTCCAACAAGAGCTGACAAAAATGTATCAATATCTTGTGGTTTTACAAATTGTCCTTCAACAACATTTGAATAATCTGCATAATCTTCCCAAGAAATTTCTGAAGCACCACTAACTCTAATATTATCTGTTCCAATTCCTTCGTAATTTACATAACTTCCACAATCACCTAAACTAACACATAAATCATTCATTTCTTCTGCAAACTTTTTACTTTCACACTCACAATTTTGTTTGCATCCACCGCCTCCAAATAATCCTCCTTTTTCATAAACAACAGTACATTTCTGATTTGCCATAGAACATAAATTATCTGAAACAGCAGAAGAATCTTTCAAATCAAACCCTTTAGGATATCTAGGAACACACAAATCAAATTTAAAACCCTCACTAACATCAACATTATTAATCATACAATGTGTATTTTCATTACAGTCTTCTTCCATTGTTTCTTTATCATTATTATAATTAAAACACATCATTGCTTCATTTATTACACAAGATGCAATTGAGAAGTTTTTCATAGATGAAGTATCTTCTATTACTGTTTGAGTGCAAATTTCTCCTCTGTAATCAGCACAAGGATCAACCTTGATTTCACCATCAATACATTCTCTTTTCCAATGACGACTTCCAACAGTATCACTTGCAAAACTACCCTTTACAAGAGTCTTATTTAAATAAGTACAATTAGAGTAAGTATTATCAAGATAAGTACAATTAGAGTAAGTATTATTAAAGTAAGTAAGATTAAAATAAGTATTATTAGAATAAGTACCATTAAAATAAGTATTATTAACATAAATACCATTATTAAAAGGAGTTGTTCTATTTCCTATACTTCCATCATAAACACACCAACTCTCCCCGTTTTCTCTCTCATTTCCATTTTCATCAATACAATTTTTATTTTCACAAATAAAATCTCCGTCTACTACTTTTTTATCTCCAGCTTCACTAGATTTAGAACATCTACTTCCTAGAAAATAATTGCAATTTCCGCAGTTTTCAGAATCAATATTACCAGAATCAGCACCACAACTTTCACTTTTCTTTAAGATTTTTCCATTATTCCAGCTAAAATCTCTATTAGAAGAGTAAATATTCTCTTTATTTCCGCAAGAATCAAACCAATAAATTTCATCTCTTTGTTCAATACATCCTATTGAATCTTGTTTTTCACAATCAGTGTCTAATGAGGGATTAGAACATAAAAGTTCTTTGTAAAATTTTCCACTTTTTGAAGAACAACCTGATTCTGTTTGCAAACTACATCTTCCTTGTAAAACACAAGCACCTTCTATTTGAGTTTTAGAAAGTGCTAAACATTCAATTTCTGTATCAATATTTCTAAAATCAATTTCAGAACCTTGAAATTCAGAAAGTTTTTTACAAGATTTTTCTGTTGTGAATCTAACACTACTTCCCAGAACACAACAGCCATTTTTGCATTCTTGTTGGTTGCAATTTTTATCATTATTCCAGACTCCCCCATCTCCTTCACATTTTTCCTTAGGAGAGTTTGTTGTACATAAACCTTCATTAGAATCAACACAACATCCAGGTTCACATCTAAGAACCTTATTACATTTTGTTGGCAAGGGATTATCACAACTTGTTGTATCAGTTGAGGTAATATCCTGGCATATAGCCCCATCATTTGTTAGAGGACAGCAATTCCATGCTTCACTACTTGAACTTGCAGAAACAGTTCCAATTTGTTTTATTGAAAAAACCTTAAAAAATATGTTTATAATTAAGTTAATTATATTACTTGATTTATTAGAATCATTTTCTTGAGATATATTATTCTCATTATTTTGAGCAATTATATAACTATGAGCATTAATCATATTAATTAATAGAAGAATTTGAAATACTGCAATTAATATAATACTTATTTTTTTTGTTTTCATCTTAAAATCCAGGAGGCATTACACAGCTTCTAACAGCAAATCTAAACCTTTCTTTACTATCTCTATGTTCTATAGTATAAATTATTGTAGATTCTCCTGTTGTAAATTTATCTATATCAAATTGAGGGTAAAATAACATATAACCTAAAGTTTCAAAATGGCAATATTCTGCTTCCTGGCTAATAATTTCCTGAACAACAAGTGCCAAATCATAAAACCTAGTTGGAATTAAAACCTTGAAATCTTCTTTAATTGAAGTTTCACCTGCTTTTGTTAAAATCATCTTATTATCCAGTTCAATTGAAACTTTATTTGGCATTAAAGCAACATCAAATCCATCATATTTTGCATCAACATTATATCCCTCTTTATCTAGATTTAAACTTAAACCATCAAGGCAATTCTTAACCTCATCTGAAATATATTCTTCTAATTCATCTGTTAAATGTTTAATTAATACTGGCTCTTGATTTATGCAGGGAACATAATAACTTTGAGTATAACATAAATATGAAATATCTATTGTTTCTTTCTCATCTTCAAATTTAAAGGGTTTATTTAGGGAGTGAGTTATATATCCGCCTTGTATTGAAATCTTTTCAATACCTTCCTTAACTTTATCTTCCATACAAGATTCTAAGAAACGATTAGGATTTGTTTCTGGTTTCCCCCCAATTTCTGGAACTACTTCACTTCTAAAAACCAGGGTTAAGGCAATAGCACTAATAATTATAATTCCAACAATTATAAAAATACTTATTTGCCCCCTTTTCATACAAGGATTAATATATATTAACTTATAAACTTTTTTTTAAAAATAGATTAGAATTAATTTATAAGATAAATTAATAAGAATCTATAGATTTATTTCTATCTCAATTTTCTAGTCTTCATCTTCAACTCTTGGAGCTAGAATAAAATTAATCTCCATTTGACCTGTTTTAACATCCATTTTTAAGGGATGTTCATTTGCAAAATGCAAGGTTGTTTTATCAGTTAGTTTTGATGCTTTCATAAATTTTTGCAAATATTCTAGACTATATCTTGATTTACAATTTTCTGCATTTATCTTTGCTTCATCTCCAGAGAATTCAGACCTTGCAGAATTTAATTCTTTGGCTTCAATTATAAATTTTCCCTCATTAATTATAAATGAGCAGGCATCAGAGACAACTATACAATCTTCAATTGATGAGATTAAATCAACTGAATTTATTTCAACAATAGAACTAAATTCCTTATTTTCTACTTTAGAACTAAAATCTATTTCTTCTCCTTCTATTTCAATAAGACTTAATGTAAAATTTCTTTTTATTCTATCCTGAATATCAATTTTTAATAAATTTTCTTTTTTCTCTAAAATTAAAGAACTTCCTAAACTACATCTTTTTAAAATCTTTTTTAAATCATCTAAATTAATACCCAATGTTTCCTTTTCTGTTTCAAATTGTGAAAAAGCACTTTTTGGAAGTTTAAAACCAATCATTGCAACATTTGCAGAGTCTATTGCACTGATACTCATTCCAGATTCATCTACTTTAATTCTTACTTCTGCAACTAATTCAGAAATAATATCAACTGCCTTAGATAATAACATTGGATTTTCCAGTTTTATTAACATCTTCATAAAAAAAGCTATTTGTTTTTAAGTATTATTGTCTTGGATAATAGTGTAAATATTTAAATCTTGCCTAGTTATTTTTAATATGGGAAATCAAGAAAAAGGTATTAAGGAACAAAGAATTAGAAAAATAACTGAATTTTATTATTCAAAACCCGAAGTTCAAAAAGCAATTTATGAATTTTCAAGATATCGCGAGGTTACCCCAAGATATTTTGAAGGTTTTGGAAAAAGACCAGATTCTCTAGAGTACCCGAATGATGTTTTTGAATTAGTAAAAAAAGGAGCAACATCCTTTCATTGTTCAGAAGAGATTTGGAGTGATCCCTTAAGTTTATCTACAGGGTTAAATGAAAAACAAATGAATGAATTAAGAACTGGTTGGGATTTAGTAATTGACATTGATAGTAAGTATTTTGATTACAGCAGGATTTCTGCAGAAGTTATAATTAATATGTTAAAATTTCATGGAGTTAAAAACATTGGAGTAAAATTTTCAGGATCAAAGGGCCTGCATATTATTATTCCATGGATTGCTTTTCCCAAGGAAATTAATGAAATAAAAACTTCCAATATGTTTCCAGAATGGCCAAGGATAATTGTGAAATATATTATAAAACAAACAGAAAAGAAATTAATCGAAGAAATTACTAAACTTTCTAAACCAAATAAATATATAAGAGATTTTCAAGCATCAAAAGAAGTAATGCCGGATATTATTTTAGTTTCTCCAAGACATTTATTTAGAACACCTTATTCACTTCATGAAAAAACAGCTTTAGCAAGCGTGGTAATAAATCCTGAAGAAATAAAGGATTTTCAATTAAAAGATGCAGACCCCATGAAAGTAAAAATTAAGAATTTTATGCCAGATGCAAAAGAAGGAGAAGCTTCAGAACTTTTAATGCAGGCACTCGATTGGTATAAGGAAGGTGATAGCGAAAAAAAAGAAAAAAAAGATTTTAATTACAAACCAATTAAATTAATTAATTTATCAGAAAAAAACTTTCCTCCTTGCATTCAAAATATATTAAAAGGAATTAGTGATGGAAAGAAAAGAGCATTATTTGTCTTAATAAATTTATTTCGCTCTATTGGGATGGATAGAGATGAGTTAGAAAAAAGAATAGATGATTGGAATAATAAAAATGAATATCCTCTAAAACAAGGGTATATCAAATCTCAGGTATTATGGAGTTATAAAAAAAATACTATAATGCCTCCAAATTGCAAAGAATTTTATCAGGGGATTGGTATTTGTTCTCCAAACGATTTTTGCAAGTTAATAAAAAATCCAGTTAATTATGTTATTAGGAGAAATTTAATTGATAATAAGAAGTCTAAAGATAGAGTTAAGAAATAAAATTATCTAATCCTTCTTTTGTTCAAAGAATAAAATAACACGATAATTAAAATTAGTATTTAAGATTTGATAATCTCCTATTAGGGGGTTTATCTAAGAAATCTTTAAAAACAACAATTAATTATAGGTATTATGAGAAAGAAGGTGCTTTTATTTACGGTTTTGATTATATTTCTAATTTCTTTTGTAATTGCAGAGAGTTCTGAAGAATGTGATGAATCTTGTAAGGTTAATAAGGCACAAGATTGCCTTAAGGAAAAAGTAAGAGATAGTTGTTCTAGTCTTTCTCCAGAAGAAAGAATTTTTTCATTACTTGCAGTAGGAGATTGTAAAAGTGAAGTTATGGATGATTCAATGAATGATGAATGTTGGCCAAGTTCTAACTGTAATTTAAAATCAACTGCCCAAGCAATTTTAGCATTGGATAATACAGGAGGGGGAATTAATGATGCAAAAGAATGGATTATTTCTCAAAACACAACTCCAACAAATCTTGATTGGCTTTTACAAATTGAAAGTTCAGAAAAAACAACTTGCTCAATAACTTATGAAGGTTCATCCTATTCAGTAGAAGTTGGAGATGATAAAAAAGTAAATTCTGGAGCAGGAAATTGTTTAACTCCTTCTGATGGGCGTTATTGGTTAAAAGTTAATCCAACATGTTATGATAATGAATTTGAGATATCTTGTAATAAATCATTTCTCACTTCACTATTATTTAAAAAGATAACTTCTTCAACTATTCATGTTTCAGAGGAAACAAGTTCAGCAGCAGCAGGAGGCACAACTACCGAGAAAGTTAATTCCTTATGTTTTGAAGAAGGAGGGTCTTGTAATTATGAAGGAAGTCTGTGGTCTGCATTAGTTTTAAATTCTTTAGATTATGATACAGCTCATTATATGCCTTATTTAGTTACAATGGTAGATGATGAAGACAATACACAATTTCTTCCAGAAGCCTTTTTATATTATCTAACAGGTTATCCCGAATATCGTAATAATTTACTTTTAAAACAAAAATCTAGTCAATGGTGGATGGAATCAGGAGATAAATTTTATGATACTGCTGTTGCATTATATCCATTTCAATATGAAGAAGCTCAGGAAAAAACAAATACCATTAATTGGTTACTTGAAGCTCAAGATTCAAGTGGATGTTGGGATAATGGAAATGTAAAAAGTACAGCATTTATCTTGTATTCTGTTTGGGCAAAAGGGCCATTAAGAGTTGTTGGCGGAGATGGGTCTGATGTTGATTGTGAAGATGCAGGGTATAATTGTATGTCTGGAGGAGATTGTCCTGGACAAATTCTTGAGGGATATTCTTGTTCAGCACTCTTTAAATGTTGTGATAAACCAAGATCTACAGAAAGTTGTAATGAATTGGGAGGAGAAATTTGTAATTCAGATCAAGATTGTATTAATGGAAGAACCGAAGATACATATGATTTAGAATTAGGACAGGATTGTTGTTTTGGAGGAGATTGTAGAGAGCCAATTGAAGAATCAGGGTGTAAAACAAATTTTGGAACATGCAAGGGTAAATGTGCTAATAATGAAGAAGAATCCCTGTATTCATGTGATTTTAGTACAGATACTTGTTGTATTCAAAAGACTTCAACAAGCATAAATTATTTTTGGATATGGTTTTTCTTAATTTTGATTATTTTAGTTGTTTTTGGAATAATTTTTAGAGATAAATTAAGGCCTTATTGGTTTAAGGCAAAATCTAAATTTGATAAATTTAAATCAGGAGCTGGAGGAGGAAAACCAAAACCAGGACATCCTCCGGGAAGTCCACCACAAAGAATGATTCAAAGAAAGATACCTCCACAACCCCCTAGGCCTCCCATAAGAAGTGCTCATCCAGTTAGAAAAAGTGGAGAATTAGGTGAAGTTTTAAAAAAGCTTAAAGAGATGGGGAAATAAAAAATAAATTTAAGTTAAAAGGATAAAGTTTTGAGATGGTAAAAAAAAACAAATTCTCTATAATTGTGTAATTTTTAAGAATAAAAAATTATTTCTTTAAAACTTTTTTCTTAATATAATTAACTTCTTGTGCAAGAATATTTTGTAACTTTGGTAGAAATCTTTTATCCTTAAATAATTCTTGTTTACTAAAGTCATAACCCCAAATAGAATTATCTTCTCCTCTCTTAAATAAAGTTCTATTAGTAGAGAGTTTTTGTTTTGGACCTAATTTAGCACCCCTAATCATCATATTCTCCATTTCCATATGTGTTTTTATCATTTGAGGATTATTTCTTGCATAAGCTTCTAATTCCAATTGTAATTGTTCACTTTTATTTGGATGACCTTCTACTAATGTTAAGGAATCAAGTGTTCCAAGTTTATTTTCTCTTGAATCATATAGAATTCTTTCACTATTCTTATACATACTTTTTATTAATACTCCAAAATCGTTTACATTTACTTCAAAATTTTTCCCTTTATATTCAAAGAAATCAGTTGGTTTACCATTAAACATTTGAGTTCCATTAGAAGTATAGTTTTCTCTAACAAATCTTTCAACTTTTTTAATGTCTTCTCTTAAAGGATTTTCTTTAGCATAAACTTTATTTATTAATCCTCCACTAATTCCTGCAACAAATGCACCAGCTACTCCTAACTTTTGTAATCCACTTAGTTTTTTATTGTTTTTCATATTATTTTTATTTCCTTTCATCACTCTTCCAAGTATGAAATTCGATATTATTCTAGAGTATAAACCCTTTATAAATTTTCCTATTTGTTACTACTATCAAATTAATAGAGATTAAGATATCTTGAAATTACCTTGTAAATAAAACTTTATTAACTATTGATTTCTTTTATAAAAATGAGAAAGATAATTATCTTAATGATTTTATTGTTAGTTTTCCCAATTATCTCATCAGTTGAGTTTGATATAAAATCTGAGTTTAAGCAAGGAGAAACTCTTATTGCAAAAGTTTCTGGAAACTTTATTAAACCAATTCTCAAGGAAAATATATTTTTTTACAGAGGTCATGTAAGAGTTCCAATGGAGTATAATGTTGCAAAGATAGATAATGAATTTTATATTTATGCATTATTACCAGAAACCCAGAATGATTATTCAATATCCATAGAAGACATAGAATATATGGATGGAAGAGAAGTAAGTTACAAGGATATTGTTAGAAACTTTTCAATAAATAATGATACAGCTGATTTTTTTATAAATCCTGGTTTTATTATATCAGAAAACGATTCTGAAATCACTGTCCAAAATTTGCAAAATGAAAAGATTAATATTAAGTCAAATATAAATGAAGATGTAGTAACATTAATCTCTGGTGAAATTAAAAAGATATATTTTAAATTAGAAGATATAGGACAAAATAAAATAATTGAATTAAGTACAAATAATCTAATATATGAAATTCCAATTTATACTTTTTCAGACAAAACAGGAGATAAGGAAAGAGATTTTAGATTTGAACCTTCTATTTTTAATGTTTCTATGTCTACAAATTCAGAAACTACAAGAATAGTTTATCTAGAAAATACGGGTAAGAAAACATTAGAGGATATATCTTTATCTGTTTCTGATTCATTAAAGCAATATGTTTCTTTTTCAATAGAAGAAGTTGATGAGTTAAAAAAGGATTCTAGTATTAAAATTGAACTTACTATGTCATCTGATGATGAAGAAAAACAAGTTGAGGGGCAAATAATAGCTAAAGAATCAAATGAAAATAGTACTATCTATTCTTACTTAGCAATTAATTTAGATTTTCTAAAAGATTATGTCCCATCAGATGGAGAAGTATCAACAACATCTGCTACTTGTTTAGAACTTGAAGGAATTATTTGTGATTTAGAATGTTCTGGAGAAACAAAACATGCAAAAGATGGAGTTTGTTGTTTAGGAGAATGCAGTGAAGCAAAAGAAAGTTCAACAGGGAAAATAATTGGATGGATAATTGTTCTTTTAATTATTGGATTTTTATATTGGTTTTTTAAGAATAAATACCGAGGGACAAAAAAAGATATTGATTTATTAAAGATAGCTAAAGGAAAGAAATAATTATTTTTTATTTTTTTCAAGGACATCTCTTAATCTCTTCTCTAAAATCCCCTTTTCTACCTGGATTACTCTTGCTATCTCATCATACCCATGAAGTCTTCTTGTAAGTTCATTTAAGATATCATTCCAACCATTATTTGTTAGGGCAATTAATTCAGGATGAATTATCTCAATATGTGCAGGCATATATTTAAATAATAATATTGCAAGAGATAATATTTCTTCGATTTCAACTTCGATTTCAACAAAATTTGTATAAAAATCTTTTTGATCTTTTACAAGTGTCGGTTTATTTATTTTTTTAGTCTTAACACTAACTCCTTTTTCATTATCAATTTTACTAATTATATCATTTAAAGTTTTCTCTAAATGTTTCGGAGGTCTTCCTAGGACTTCAATTACCATCATTACTCTGATATTTTTTGTTTCTTGACTAATTAAACTCATTTTTATTAAACTTATTTTTCCTAAATATAAAAAGAATAGTAAGCAATATACAAAAAGATACAAATCCATACATTGCATAACTTTCTATACCTAAATATTCCTTATTCTCTTCAGTTTTTATGTCTTTTGGATTTAGTTTTATTATACTTAATTCAATATTTTCCGGTTTATCTTCTTCAATAGATAAACCAGTTAGTTCTTTTTTGACATCCTCCTCTATTTCTTCAGATACTTCAATTTCGTTAGATATTACTTCTTCAAGGATTTCATTAGAATCTTCAACAATCTCTGGTGATTCTGTTTCTGTTATTTCTTCTTGAATTTCTTCTATTCCACAATTATTTTCATTTCCAGGAGTTGATATAGCTTCACACCATTCCCCGTCAAACTGCAAACTATTATTATTGTCTTGTGCACCCCAATCAGGACTATATGCAACACTATCAATTAAACTTTCTTGATTGTCTTCTAAAGAAATCTCTTTTCCAGTATTAGAAAGTCTTCCACATAGGCTTGCTGCGTCTACATGTAATGCTAACCCGGAAACATCAAAATTTGAATAAACTTCTGTTCCACTGCCCCCATCTGTGATAATAGCATAACTTCCAGCAGTCAAGATTAATCCTCCTTCATTTTTTAGAGCTTCAGCTTCATTATGATCTATATAGCCTTCTAAGATATCTTTGCCACACAAACTCCAATTACTTAAATTAACATCCGACCCTTCATTATATATTTCAACCCATTCATTGTAGTTTTCATCAAAATTTGGAGAATACATAATTTCTGAAATAATTACTGCAGAAATGTTTGGAATAATTAAAACAAACAAAATTACTAATAAGTATCTCATTATAGTTATAAAAGTTAGATTATTTTTAAGCATTGTTATTGAGAAATATTTATATATAATTATATTTTATAGAGGATATGAAACCTTTATCAAGAAGATATGCCCCTTTACTATTCGGATTAATAATGGGTTTTATGATGTCTTTAGTGATGTCTTTTGCAATGGTATTAGTAAACATGGGTTTTGCCCCTAATTTTTTAACTATTTGGGCTGAGGCATTTCTTGTAGGTTTTATTATAGCTTTTCCAATAGCTTTAATTATATCTCCTTTTGCTAGTAAGATTGTTGCTAGAATTACTTGTTAATCACTTAAAAAACTGCGAGAATTTTTTTCCTTTTTTTTGTGCTTCTTTTAATGTGATAACCCAATTTTTTCCAGTATCTCTTAAATATTTAGGATTAATAAACAACCACCCTTCTCGATTAAATCTTAATGCAATAATTGGTTTAAGTCCAAAAATCTCAGAGAAAACAATAAAATTATTTATTTGCTCTTTAGAAATATATTTTACTGGTTTTTTACTTGACTTAACTTCAATTGCGAATTTTTTCCCTTTTTTCCCTGCAATTAAATCACAATCCGCGTTTTCCATTGTTCCTGATCCAGCTATTCTCCCAATACGATATCTTCCGTCATCAATAAATTTCTGGAATAATTCTCTTTCAGCTTTACTTCCTTTTGCTTTATTTTTCGGCATTTTAGTTATAAATCTCTTGCCTGTAGAGTTCTTCTTCCATTTGCCTTTGCTCTTTTTATTGCATTAATCAGGAGGTCTTCTGTTTTTCTTTCAAGAGCTATACTAACTTCTTCTGCAACACTTGAAACTGCATTTTCTTTATCCAATTCCTTTACAACTTTTTTTATATTACTTTTAACAATTAATGGCATTTTAACCTCCTTTTTCTTCTGGTTTCATTAAAGGAAAAATCACGCATTCTCTTATTGGTTTGCCAGCTAAATATGAGAATAATCTTTCTGAGACTCCAAAGCCACAAGTTGGGGGCATACCCTGTTTTAATGCTTCAACAAAATCTTTGTCATGTTCTTGGGCATCGGTGTCCCCGGCTTTTTTTAATTCTGCTTGTGTTTTGAATCTTTCTTCCTGGTCAATTGGGTCATTAAGTTCACTATATCCTTTTCCCATCTCCGTTCCAGCAATTATAACTTGAAATTCCTGAACTTTTCTTGGATCTTCTGGAATTCTTTTTGCCAAAGGTTCAATTTCTACAGGCTGACCAACCAAAAACCCTGGGCCAGTTAATTTTTTTCTACAATATTTCCATAAAACATCAATGAGCCTCCACTTATTGACTCTTGGATCATACTCTACTTTTAATTCTTTTAATTTTTTTTCAATTTCTTTTTCAGTTGTTTTGTAGATATCTATTTTTGTATATTTTTTTATTACTTTTTCAAAATCATATTCTTCCCATCTTTTTCCTAAATCAAGTTTATAGCCATAAGTTTCAAATTTCAAAGTTCCAAAGACTTCTTTAGCAACTTTTTTGTACATTTCTTCAACTAATTTCATTCCATCTCGATAATTTGCATAACTCCAATAAAATTCCATTTGAGTATAGTCTTGTAAATGATCCATATCCATTCCTTCATTTCTGAACTGTCTTCCAATCTCAAAAGTTTTTTCATAACCTGCAACCATTAATTTTTTTTGCCAGAGTTCTCCCATGGAAATTCTTAGAAACACGTCAAGATCCAGTGCATTATGATGAGTTGAAAAAGGAGTTGCAGAAGCTCCTCCTGCAGAACTCTCTAAGATAGGGGTCTCAACTTCTAAAAAACCCTTGCCCATTAAGAATCCTCTAATTGTATTCCAGAATTTTGATTTTTTTATGAACATTTCTTTTACTTCAGGATTCATCAAAATATCTAGATATCTTTTTCTGTACCTATCTTCATCGTTTTGAATTCCTTTTCTTTTTTCTGGCAGAGGTAAAATTGATTTTGAGAGCAATTCTATTCTTTTTACCAAGATTGAAATCTCTCCGGTTTTTGTTTTTATTATTTCTCCTTGAACTCCCACAAAATCCCCTGAATCAACGTATTTTTTAAAAAACTTTTTTTCTTTTTTGGGTGTTTCTTTATCTCGTAGAACTAATTGTGTTTGTCCAAGCTCATCCCTTAGTGTACAAAAAATAATTTTTCCTAAATCTCTTTTAGTCATTAATCTTCCAGCTGTTTTGACTTTTGTTCCTATCTTGGATTTTGAACATTCTAGACAAGTTTGTTTTTTATCAAACTTATTAGGATAAGGATTTATTCCTTCTTCCCTTAATTCCTTAAGTTTTCTCAACCTCTCTTTAATTATTTGATCTTCACGACCCATATTTAGATTAGAAGATTTTAGTTTAAATTATTTCCTATATCGGGTATGTCCGTGTTTATCTAATTCTTTATTTAATAATTCATCAACTATGATTTGGTAAGTGTCCCATCGTGAGACGTGTTTGTAAATAATCTTCTTAAATTTCTCCTGGATTTTTTGGACTTTTAAAAATAATTCAAGTAATCTAGGATTTCTAACTCTATATTTTCCTAAGAGTTGTTTTACTACCAATTCAGAATCTAAAAGACAAGTAACTTCATCAGTAGTTATTTCTGAAGCAAGTTCAAGAGCTTTAATTAAACCCTCATATTCTGCAATATTATTTGTAACATTATCCCCTATTTTTGAACTATATTTTGTAAGAATTTCTCCATCTTGTCTTACAATAACACCTATTGCCCCTGGTCCCGGATTACCTCTTGCACCCCCATCAGAATTTGTGTATATCATAATATTATATATGCAAAACTTTAAACACTTTAAAATCTTGGAATCTTTCTAGTTTAATCTCAATGTTTTTTATTTGTGAATGTTTTGGACCTTTTTTACATAATTCAATAATCTTATTGACATCTTCAGAATTTCCTTCTAAAAATGCTTCAATTCTTCCATCTTCTAGATTTCTAACAAAACCTTTAACATTATATCTTTCTGCATTTTCTTTAATAAATGCTCTAAAAAAAACTCCTTGCACTGTTCCATCAATATATAATCTTACAGACTTTTTCATAGAAAAGATAGCTGGCTATAGTTTATTAATTTTGTTGAAATCTATTCTCTTTTAATTACTTCTTCTCCATCAAAACAATAAGTGCAAAATCCACCTTCTCTTAGATATTTATTGTCTAACATACCTTGTTTACTTAAATAATGAAGGGAGTCAGCATCAATAAAATTTTTTATTTCTTCTATTGATTTTTCATTTGCAATTAATTTTTCCTTTTCAGAAGTATCTATACCCAAATAACAACTATATTTATAAGGAGGACAACTTATTGCAACATGTATATCTTTTGCTCCAAATTTTCTCAATAATTTAATAAGTTTTTTTAATGTACTTGCTCTTACAATAGAATCATCAACTACAACAACCCTTTTTCCATCTACTATTGACTTATTAGGATTAAATTTTTTTATTACTCCTACATCTCTTTTTGTTTGTGTTGGTTGAATAAAAGTTCTTCCAATATAATGATTTCTTACAAAACCCCAATCAAAAGGGATTTTTGATTCATAACTATAACCAAGAGCCGCATCAATACTCGAATCAGGAACAGGAATAATTACATCAGCATCAACAGGGCATTCTCGATAAATTTGTCGTCCAAATTCTTTTCTTGCGACACTTATTGTTATATCTTTGCTAAAAACAAAGGAGTCTGGTCTTGAAAAATAGATACATTCAAAAATACACCTTTGTTGTTTCCCAGGATTAAAAAGTTGTTCTCTTCTTAATCCATTGTCATCAATAATTACTATTTCTCCTGATTTTACTTCACCTATATATTTTGCACCAATAATATCGAATGCCACACTTTCAGAAGCTAAAACATATGCATCTTTATCTTCAATATAACCAATAACCAAGGGTCTAACACCAGAAGAGTCTCTTAATCCAATAAGCTCTTTTTTAGTAAGCATAACAATTGAATAAGATGGTTTTATATCTTTAAATGCTTCATAGATATTCTCTTTTATTGAATCAGCATTAGATTTTGAGAATTTATGAAGAGCAATTTCAGTATCACTTGTTGTTTTGAAGATACTTCCTTTTTCTATAAGTTCTCTTTTTAATCTTTTATAGTTTGCAAATTGTCCATTATGAGCTATTGCAATAACTCCATTTTTTGTGCTTACAATTATTGGCTGGGCATTATTAAGAGACGACCCTCCTCTTGTTGAATATCTAACATGTCCTATTGCTGCTCTTCCATTTAATTTCTCAAGAATTTTTTCATTAAAAACATCATTAACTATACCTTTGCCATGGTATTGTTTGAATTTTCCCTTTGATTCTTTTTTTTCTTCAGAAGATGTTACAATCCCGCAAGTTTCTTGACCTCTATGCTGGATATTATGCAATCCTAGATAAGTATATTCTGCAGGATTATCAACTCCAAATATTCCAAAAACCCCGCATTTATCTTTTATTGCCTTTTCACCCATTTTTATAAGAAAAAGAAATTGGGCGAGTTTATATTGTTTTTTATTGTTGAGAAGTTATATTGGGGATTATACAAATGCTTCTAATTCTCTTCTTCTTGAGATATGGTTCATCTTTTCTAATGCCTTCTTTTGTATCTGTCTAATTCTCTCTCTTGTAAGATTAAGGTCCCTGCCAATTTCTGCTAAGTTTCCATTTTTACCCTGCATCTTATAATTCTTAAAGATTCCAAATCTTCTTCTTAAAACCATTTCTTCTGTTGGTGAAAGTGTTTTAAGCAATTTATCCATCGTCTTTGTTAATTTTATATACTCTATAGGTATTTCATCATTTACTTCTAGTTCACTTTTAATAAAATATTCTACTGGCTTTTTAATAGTATTATTTTTTCCATTTATAGGAGCTTGTAATGAGATTTCTAATTGAGAATATCTATTAATTATTTTTTCCACTATTTTTAGATTAATTCCAGTATTCTCACAAATTTCCTTATTAGTTGGGTTTCTCTTTTCTTTTGTTATAAATTCTATTTTATATTTTATAATTTTATTTTTCATCCCTTGTATTCTAGCAGAAACTTTTACTGTGTGATCATAATCTAGTATAGCCTTAGTTATACCTTGTCTAATCCACCATGTTGCATATGTAGAAAATTTATATCCTTTTGTTTGATCAAATTTTGTTACTGCTTTTATTAATCCCAGATTTCCTTCTTGTATTAAATCAAAGAGATTTAAGTGTTTTCTATTAATATTATATTTATGTGCAATACTCACAACTAGCATTAAATTTGACTCAACAAGTTTCTTAAAAGCATACTTATTCCCCTTATCTTTTCTTTCTCCAAGTTTTCTTTCTTCTTCAAAAGTTAAATAAGGAGTCTTTTTAACATGATTAAAATAGATTTGTTCTATATTATAATTTCTCATATTTCTAATCAGTCTTCATAGTATTTAGTTATTTTATTATTCTTTTATATGTTTCTTCTATCAAGTTCATTATTAACAATTGCAATCGTTTGACTTGAAAAATATGTTTTTGGACCAATAGAGATGGGTTTTGCTATCTTCTTTAATCTTCTTAATTCTTTTTTTGGTAAACCATCGTGATCTCCCAAGACAAAAGCACAATTATTAGAAATCTCTGCTTTTCTAATATCAACTCCTGATTTGTCTAAAATAAAAATCTCTTTATCTTCATTAATTAGTTCTTCAATTACTTTTAAAAAACTCTTTTTTTCAATAAAACATTTTGGAAAAACTTCTGTTTTTTTATCCTTTTTATACTTATATAGAATTTTCTTAATTAAATTAGCAACATCTTTCTTACTAATCTCCAAGTCAGGAGTTACTTGTATTTCAATATGTTTTGGAGGGTCAGGCATACCATAAAAAACCAAATGCATTTTAACATCTTCTCTAAAACTATTAGATAAAAATAACCCCTGAATTATTGAGTGAATAACAATATCCATTCGTCCAGCTTTCATTAAATCTTTAAAATTCCCTGTAGTTGATGCATTTCTTGAAAAATATATAAAGTGTTTCATTTTATAGGTTGCATTACAAATTCTGATTTTGCAAAAATATCTCCATTATTAGTAACTTTATACATCCCTATAAATCTTTCTTCTGAAAAAACACAGATAATTTTCCCAGTTTCCATTTTCTCTTTTCTAGTCAAATCTTCCTTAAAAATAGGTTTTCCAGTTAATAATCTTTTTACTTCTCTCTCCTTAACTTTGATTATTGGATGTAATTGGGTTATAATCTCCGCAGGAATAATCATTCTTTTCAATAACTCTTCATTCCCCTTTTTATATTCATCAACAGCTTGGAGAAATTCATATAGGTTGATAGAAGGGTATTTTTTATCATGTTCTCTAATAATTCCTGCACGAATTCTCCTTAATTCCAACATATGAGTCCCAATTTTCATATAATCTCCCAAGTCACTACAAATTTTTCTAATATAAGTTCCACCTTCGCACTCAACATGAAATAATATATTCTTTCCATTTTTTTCTAAGATATTAAATTTTTTTATTTCCCTTATTCTCTCTTGCCTTTTTACACGAGATCTCACCGGAGGAGTTTGTTTAATTTTCCCGAGAAATTTCTCTTTTATTGTTTTCTTAATTTTATCTAAGGAGATATCCTCGTGAATCCTCATAACTCCAATATATTCTTTATCTTCTCCTAAGAAATATCCTGTAAGTTTACAAGCTCTATTTAATGCAATGGGTAAAACTCCTGTTACTTTTGGATCCAAAGTACCAAAATGAGAAGTTTTTCTTAAATTTAATTTTTTTCTTACAAAATCAGAAATATTAAATGATGTTGGACCAGACGATTTATCAATATTGATTATTCCAAATTCTAGAAGCTCTTTTATATCTTTATTTTGAAAATTTACCATAACTTTCTAAGAATTATTAAGTATAAAAATCTATTTTGCTAAAGCTTTTCTAATCTGATGTTTTGGTTGTTTTGTTTTTCCTCCAACCTTATGTTTTACCTGTTTTGCAGCTGCCTTTTCTATTTTTTTACCTTCTTCAACTACTGCTGCTTTCTTTTCTTTTTCTTCTACTTTCTTTTCTTCAATTTCCTTTTTTTCTTCATCTGTTTTTTCTTCAGGTTTAACAATATCTTTTTTCTTCTCAATTTTATCTTCTGCCTTTCTCTCTCTCTTTTCAAGTCTAGCTTTTTTGAATTTTAATTTATTAGGTATTTCAAAAAGTTCTACTTTTATAATATCTCCTTCTTTTATTGCTTTAACTTTAATTTTTGCAGGAGGTTTTTTTATCCCTCTAAACCAGACTACCTCATTTAGATATTTATCAATTTTAACTTTTTTCAAATCTCTATTTCTTATCTTCATATGTCTAACTAAGAATTCTTTTATTGTTTTTATTGCTTTGTTTGCTTTTTTATATCTTGGGACAACTCTGCATTTTTCCCTTAGAGGGATTATGTATTCTCTTTCAATTTTCTCTGTTTTTGTTTCTTTATCTTCCATTTTATCCAAGATGTGATTTTTTCTGTTTTCTTGGTTTAATATGAAGTTTAGTTCTTCTCCAAGAACGCTTGTATTTAGTTATAGATGAAGGATGAATTTTCTTGCCCATTCCAAATTTTTTCAAGACAACCCAAACAGGAGCCCACTTAGTTTGTCTTGCTTTTTTTGCTAGTTTTATTTTTTTATTTTGATTTTTAATTGGCATTTTATGCAGTTTTTAGTTTAAAATTAAATTCATCTTCTAATTTAGCTTTAATTAGTTGATTTCTATTCTTTGAAAGTGTATTAATCTCTATAATTCTTTTATTATTAGTAAAACCAATATATCCTCTCCCAAAATAAATACTCTTATCCAAGATTCTATGTCTATAATATTCTATTATTTTTCTACTAATGTTTTCAGAGATTATATAATCTCTAGAATATATTTTCATTTTATTCCCTCCAAGAATTCTTTACCTTTTTCTGTTAATTGTCTTCCTGGTTTTCTTCCTTTCACGCCCTTAATTGCTTTTGCAATTTCAGTAAATCCTGCTTTATCAGATTGCTGTAAAATAGTTCTAATTATCTTCCCTCCTGCTCTTCTAAATTTTTCAGGAGCATAACCTCTATTTTTTTTACTTCCATATTTTGTTCGGAATTTATTTACTCCTAGAATTTTATTTTTATAAATTTGCTTTAGGATACTTGCAGCCCGTTTATGCCAGAAATCAGGGTCTTCTATAGGCCTCTCTTTTGCAGGTCCTGTTTTTATAAATATAGACCATTCTGGTTGATTAAATTCAGGGATTTTTTTCAAGCTTTCAGCTAATTTTAAATTATATTCTTGAGCATCAATATCATAAACTGCCATTTTAATATATGTCACATCTTTCGATGTTAGATAAGTTAAACCATTTAACTTAGAAATTAAGGAGAAAAGAAGTTTATAAATTTATCTGACTGGTTTTCTCCATTTTTTTATAATAATTGTAAATCCAATAATTTTTGATGTATAATTTTTCCCTAATTTTCTTAAGATATCTTCGGAATATTCCTTTACTTTACTTTTTTCATGTCCTGCACTTCTTAGAACAGAGATCTTAATATTTTCATAATTTTTAAAATTATTTTTTAATGTTTCAATGAAATTAGTTGTTATTCCATTTTTTCCTAACTGTCTTTGTCCTATTGTTTTCATTTTAGTAGGTCTTCTTTTTTAATATTAATAATTTTAAACTTTTTTACACCAAAAGTTCCAATCTCCATATAATCTTTTTTATAAATATCCTTCCCTTTAAATCTATGTATTTTCACATCTTTTTTATTTTTTTTCCAATCCCTACTATATTTAGCACAAAATATTGCTGCTTTTTTGATATCTCCTCTTTTAGGTTTACCAACAATTTTAACAAATGGACTTCCAGGTTTTACAGTATGGAAAACTTCCTCTGATGGTTTTGTTATTTTAACAAGTTCTTCATTATTTTTTGCATCTTTTCCTGCTAAGATATGGGTTCCAGATTTAGTAATTATTTCTCTAAATTTCATTTTTTCCACTTGTTTAGAGCTTCTTTAAGCTCTTTATGTGTTTTTGAATATTCATTTAAACTTTTGTTTTTTATAACCGCATCAACTGCTTGTCTCATTGCTTTTGCACCAGAAATACTCCCTTTTGGATGGCCATGAATTCCGCCTCCTGCCTGAATTACAACCTCATTTCCCATAAATTTGATAATTTGGGGGACAATTTGAGGATAAACTCCTCCGGATGCAACTCCAAAGATAGGTTTGATTCCATACCATCTCTGTTTTAGATTTTCTTTTGTTTCTTTAGTAAAAGAAGATTCTATTTCTTGTTCAATATGGAGAACTTCTTTTTTCCCCCCACTCATTTTCCCATAAGCTGTTCCAATATGAAGTGTATCTACACCAATCATTCTAGCTAATTGTGCTATAACTTCCATAGCCATCCCATGTCTAGAATCTCTATCAAACATAGCATGGCCTGCTCTATGTGCATGAATTGGCAATTTTGTAAAATTTCTTGCAGTTTGTAAAGCTCCCCATCCAAGAGTTATAATATCAAGCATAATATAATTTCCTCCATTATCTTCAACAAACTTAATTCGTTTTAACATCTCTTTTGTTTCTGCAGTACAATTAATTAAATAGACTTTTTTTTCACCTGTTTCTTTTTCAGCTTTTTTTAATAATTTAATTGTTAATAAAAATCTTTTTTTAAATTTGTTAAAATTTTGATTGGTTAGATTCTCATCGTCTTTTACAATATCACATCCTCCTAACCATGATTCATAAGCAACTTTTGCATGTTGAGATTCTGTTAATCCAACCTTTGGTTTAACAATTGTTCCAACTAAAGGTCTTTTTTTAATTTTTAAGTATTTCCTAATACCTTTAATTCCATAGCGAGGTCCTTTAAAACTTTTTAACATTTTTTTAGGGATTTCAATATCTTCCCAACGTAACCCTTTAGCAGATTTCATCCCATAAATATTCCCTCCGATAGACGACATAATCTCAGGTAAATTTCCAAGTTCAAAAAGTTCAATAGGATAAGCAATTCTACATCTCTTATTTTTTGTATCTAAATAATAGACTTTTGGAGTAAGAGTCTTCCCAATCTTTGGGTTCATTGTTTTAACCTCTGTCCATGTTCCAACAGAACTCTCTCCAGCAACCATACTAACAACATCCTTAAAATTATAACCTTTAGCCGGAGTAACTTTGAATTGACAGATAAGGTCTGTTTTCTTAGGCTTATATTTTAAATTAATAAAACTTTTGTATCCTGATTTCTTTACCATCTTTTATAAGTTTAATATCTCTCTTATTAATAAACTTTATCTTTCAAAAACCTGCTTAATATATTCTTTGTCTCCAATTAATTGTTCATTTAATATTTTTTTAGCTTCCTTACAACAATTCCATCCTTAGTATCATCTAAAGAATATCCTAGTTTTTTTATTTTCTCTCTTATTTTATCTGCTTCTTCCCAATTTTTCTCTTTCCTAATTTTCTCTCTTTCTCTAACAAGTTCTTTTACTTTTTTTGGGATTTCTATTTTTTCTTTTTTTAATAAATCAAATCCAAAAACTTCATCCATCTTTTTTATTGTTTGATATTTTCCTTTAGCTTTTTTATCACGAACTAGATTCCATAAGACTTGAAGTGCTTTTGGAGTATTTAAGTCATCATCCATTACTTTCTTGAACTTTTCTAAATATTCTTTATTTGTTTTTTTGTCGTCTTTTATTTCAGAAATAATATTTTTCAATCTTTTATATGAGTTTCTTGCATTATCCATTGTCTTTTTTGAAAAATCAACTGGTTTCCTGTACTGGCTCGACATTACAAAATACCTTATAGTATTACCAGAATAATATTTTAGCAAATCCCTAATTGTTCTAAAATTTCCTAAACTTTTACTCATCTTCACTCTATCTACATTAACCATCCCATTATGCACCCAATAATTAGAAAATTTTTTATCATATGCTGCTTCACTTTGGGCAATTTCATCTTCATGATGAGGAAATATTAAATCCTGTCCTCCTCCATGAATATCTAAGGGGAGTCCCAGAATAGAAGCAGACATTGCAGAACATTCAATGTGCCATCCAGGTCTTCCCTCTCCCCAAGGAGATTTCCACTTTGGTTCAGAGGGTCTTGAAAATTTCCATAAAACAAAATCCTCCTTATTTCTTTTTTTATCTTTAACTTTTACCCTAATTCCAACCTTTAGTTTCTTAATATCTTGATGAGATAGTTTTCCATAATCTTTAAACTTGGAGATATCAAAATAAACTCCATCATCTTCAATTATATATGCATATCCTTTTTTTTCTAATTTTTCTATCACATCAATCATCTCTTTAATATATTCTGTTGCCTTTGGTTGAATATCTGGTTTCTTAACACCAATTTTTCTATAATCCTCCATATGTGCCTTCATATTCCTTTTCGTTAATTTTTCAATATTTTCCTTAAGTTCATTAGCCTTATCAATTATCTTATCTTCAATATCAGTTATATTAGAAATAAATTTTATATTATATCCCAAAAAGATTAAATATTTTCTGAGTACATCAAAAGAAATTTGTTGTCTTGCATGGCCCAAATGGGGAATATCATTAACAGTAGGTCCACAAACATACATATTAACTTTATCTTTATGAATAGGTTTAAAGATTTCTTTTTTTCTAGTTAAAGTATTATATAATTTTAAGGGCATAATTAGTTTAAGAAAGACTAATTTAAAAATTAAACTATGCTGCTTCTATTTCTAAATCTACACTTAGAGTACTTCCGTATTGCTCTCCATCTTTTTCAACATCAATACCATATCTAATTATACATGGAGGGGCATTTTCAGGAATCAAAAATCTTACAAATTCAGGTTCATCCATTGAACTTCCAGCATTAATATCTATATTTCCACTTCCACCAACCTTAATCCAACTTTCTGCTTCTTCTGCATTTATTTTACATTTATTTCTTAAATCAGGATCATTTACTGATACTCTATATTGAAAAGTACCTTCTTTAATACCAACATTTCTTATTGCAAAACCAAATCCTAAATACTCTTGATTTCCTTTTTTTATTGCAATCTTTCTGGTAGGAGGATAGATAACAACTTTTCTTGTATCATCTTCTGCAAATAGCTTATTAATTTCTCCCTTAACAGCCTGATCAATACTATCTATATTTTCAATAGAAGTTGTAAAAATTGTTCTTACTAAGACTAATCCGAGGATTAAAACAGTCATTAATAGAACTATTGTGACAATAATTCCTACACTCATCTCCATTGCAGCTGTTTTGTTTTTCATTTTATGCTATAGGAAAATTAGGGAGATTATTTATTCCTTGCTTTGTTAAGTAAATTGTGATAATAATTGTAATAATAAAGAAGATTAAACTTAAAATTATTCCAAGGGTATTATATCTTTTAGCTTTTTTTGATAATTCTGATTTTTGCCTTTTACTTAGTCTAAGTCCAATAATTCCTAAGATTAATCCTGCAAGTGGAGTAAAAAATGCTAAGACTATGCTAATTATTCCTAGAACATAACTTGCAGTTTCAAAATTTTCTTTCATTTTCTCTTTTTATAATTAAATTAAACTTGTTTATAAAAGTTTTGAAATGGGAATGGAGGGATTTGAACCCTCGACACCATGATCTTCAGTCATGTGCTCTCCCCCTGAGCTACATTCCCTTCTAAAAATAAAGTTAGAAATCTTTTTTAAATCTTTAGAAAGAATGTAAGTTAGGAATAGGTCGCCTTCTGTCGAACTTCGTAACCAAAAACTCGTGAGAGTTTTAGGGACAGAGATTTTAATCTCTGTATCGAATAGTTCGTGTTAATATTTGACTATGCGGCTCATATGGCCTTGCACCAGTCAAGATGCTCGTCTCATCAAATCTTGCTTTTCAAAGTTTCTCGCATGATTCATAACTCAAAGCAAGCTGTGTCGTTTCTGTAACAGAGCTCTACCTTACAGCAGTCCTTTTTCAAGGATGACTTGTCTTGATAAATTATCAAGGGTGGGCGAACCTTCCTCAGAACTAGATTTTGATATTAAACAAAATCTGTTTATCTAAAAACGTAAGTCCCGAAATTAACTACCCAACTTACAGAGATATAGATAATTTACTATTTAAAAACTCTTTGGTTTTTTCATTAGTAAATTACAATTTTTTTTATTAGGGGGGATCTTGTTCCATTTTGTCACCTTTTATTTTTTTATGAGTATGTTGAAAAAGGGGTTAGTTATAACGAGATTTTTGAATTTAAAATTCAGCCATCATGTTAGTTTTTCTAACCCCTCTTTCGAGATGGGTGAAATGAGGTTAAGAGAGGGAAGATATTAGAATATTTTCTCTCTCTTTTCATAGTTATTTTAGATAAAATCTCTTTATAAACGATGAGAAGTGAAAATATATAGCAATCCTCTATACCTCTTCCAATACATAAACCTTAAATAATTAGAAAAAATAAAAATTATATGTATTCATGGATTATAGAGAATAAGGAATTACTTAAGATATTTTATGGATTAATAATAGCACTTATATGTTTTGTAATAGTCCTTAAAACTAATAAACTTTTTCGTCTTAGTTTACATAAAGGAATTAGATATTTTAGAAATGCTTTCTTTTTTTATGGGATTGCATTTATAATTAGATATCTTTTTGGAGCATTTTTCTTAGATAATCCAAATTATTATTTTGTAATAAATATTTTATTTGAATATTTTCTTGTTATGGGGGGATTTTTTTTACTATACAGTCTTTTATGGAAGAGATTTGAAAGTTCTAAAACTAATTATAATAGTTCATTATTCAATACAAAGATTTTCCTTTTTTATTTTATGAGTTTTATAATTGTTTTCTTAGATTATATATGGCAAACATATTATTTTATGTTTTCTTCACAAATCATTATTTTTGTTCTTGCATCAGTTATAAGTTATATTAATTATAAAAAAAATGGGAGACAACATAAATTTCTTAAACTCTATTTTATTGCAATGATTTTAAGTCTTATTACATGGGTATTGAATTTTCTTGTAGCATCATTTCTTGATTGGAATAAAGGAGTCTTAACAAATGTTTATCTAATAAATATAGTTATTTTCTTATTATTCTTATATGGTGTAATTAAAGTAACAGGAGGGAAATAAGATGGCAAGGAAAAGGGAAAGATTAGATGTAATTAGGGATATTCTCAAAGCAGTTAGAGAAAATAGAAAGATAAAACCGACCAGATTATTGTATGCTTCTAATTTATCTCCTCAAATGTTTAAGGAATATATTAATGAATTAACGAGTAAGGGATTTATTAAATTAGATATTGATAAAAAAGATAAAAAGATGTTTTGTATAACTCCAAGAGGGAATGAATTCTTAGAAGAATATAAAGTTATTGAAAACTTTATTGAAAATTTTGGACTGTAAAAACAAATCAATAAACAGTAAGAGAAATATTTTTTATATTTAGAAAATACTACAATTGAAGCTTTTAGTGGTTGTATGCTGAAATTCTCGCCTCACCAGAAACTTGAATCTTACACAACAACTCTATCAACGTCATCTTCTTTGACGGCTTTAATTGTCTCGTTTTGCGGATGACTTCGAGCTTAGATGCATTCAGCTCTTATTCATTTAGTGCGTAGCTATGCAGCCTGCCAATTGACAACTGCTCACCAGAGGCACCCAGGTTTCGTTCCTCTCGTACTAAAAACTTGTTCCACTCAGACAATAACACACCTAGTAGATATCATACAAACTGTCTCACGACGTTCTTAACCCAGCTAACGATCCCTTTTAATGCGTGAACTCCGACACCCTTGCACGCTTCTGCACGCGCAGGTTAGGGAGAGCCGACAGCGAAACACCAAACCGCCCCGTCAATATGGACTATCGGGGGCGACAAGCTTATTATCCTTGGGGTAACTTTTCTATCAGACACGGCTTCTATTAAAAAAGCACGTGGGTTCACTAGGCCCGGATTTCTCCTCTGCATTTCTTGCTGTTCAAAATACAGTTAGACAAACTTTTGCCCTCACACTCAACTCCAGATTTCCAAGCTGGATGAGTTTGTCTTTGGGTCCTACCGATATTTTTTCGGCAGGGCACCGCCCCAGTCAAACTGCCCGCCTGCTGCTGTCTTCATATAGAGTAAGCAATCTTAAAAAAAATGAGTAGTATTACATGTTTGCTCCACTGTCACCGAAATAACAGCTTCGACGCTCCTACTTATGCTATGCATTTCTCTTAAGATTACAACAACAAGTTGCAGTAAAGTTCCACAAGGTCTCAGCTTCCCACTAGGCGTCCGTGGCCTTTTCACCACGAAGTATATTCAGAAGGCTCCAATTAGGGACAGTGACAACCTCGTTAAACCATTCATGCAAGTCGCAATTCATACGACAGGGTATTGCGCTACCTTAAGAAGATCATAGTTATCTCCGCCGTTTGATGGACCTTAGCTCCCTTGAAAAGGAGTTTTAGACACCACCACTGGGCAGGTCTCACCAAGTATACACGTCTTTTCAGATTAGCACTTGGCTACGTTTTTGGTAAACAGTCGGGCCGTCCTTGTTACTGTGATCTATTAATGCATCTACATTTCTGAAAAAACAAAAATAGACATTCCTTCAGCCGAAGCTACAGAACTAACTTGCCGAATTCCCTTAATTGGTTTTCCCTTTCATGTCTTAGCCTATTAAGCTAGAGCACCAGTGCTGGTTATGGGTACAGCCAACTGAATTAAGAGTATAACATTTTCACTGGCTCTCGGAATCAGTAATTTTGTTTAATAAATTATATCTGCGTCTAAGGATTACCCTTGACAGTTTTCTTTATTAAAACACTCTTTCAAGTGCTTACTTATCCAAAAGCAAAATAATACTATATAAAATTCAATTAGTACAGGAATATTAACCTGTTGTCCATCGTTGTACTCAGTTAAGATACAACTTAGGTACTGACTAACCCTTGGCTAACATATATTGCCAAGGAAACCTTGCTCTTACGACATTTTTCATTCTCAGAAAAATCACATCCTACTATTACCAGGATTTTCATTGCAAATCGTTCCATTCTTTCTTTAGAAAGAAATTCTGTACAATTTACACGCCTGCTTACCAGAACACTTTTATAAGTGCCTCTAAAGTATCGGTATTATGCTTTAGCCCTGTCCATTTTCAGGGCCTTGGACCTCAATAGGTGATCTGTTACGATTTCTTTAAATGATAGCTGCTTCTAAGCTTACATCCCCAGTGTCTCAGGTTCAAGACACCTTTCGATACACTTAGCATAAATTTTAGGACCTTAACTTTAGTCTGTGTTATTCCACTCTCGGAACAGTATCTTACATACTGACCCTGTTTCTTGTTCTAAGCAATTAACAATTTCTGAGTTGGAAAAAACTCCGTAAGCATTAGCTCCTGCGAGTTTTATCCGTACTTTACACCGTTAACTAACTAAACAAGACTATACGAAGGCATATTTCAGCAGGAACCAGCCATCGCCAAATTAGATAAGCTTTTCACCCCTATTCACAGATCATTCGAGTGCATGTACACAACAACGGTTCAGGCTTCCATCTCTCTTTCGAAAGACTTCACCTTGTCCATGAATAGATCATCTGGCTTCAGGTCTTATCCATATGACTAACGCCCTTTCAGACTTGCTTTTGCTTCGGTTACCTAATAAAATTAGTTAGCCTCGCCATATAGAAAAACTCCCTGGCCCGTTCTTCAAAACGTACGTTACAAATCTATTAACATAAAATGTTAAGACCAGTAACAAACTGTAACTATTAGATTTCAAGTCTTTTAACCCTCTGTTAAGAGTACTTTTCAGCTTTCCCTCACGGTACTAGTGCGCTATCGGACTTTGGTTTTATTTAGGGTTAGCAGTTAATCCTGCCATATTCAGACCTCCAATCCAGGAAGCCCTACTCTTTTGAAGAGCAACATATCAATTTCATCTACGGGACTATCACCCTCTAAAGTATTTCTTTCCAGAAAATTTTGATTTATTAACTTAGTTACTTATCTTCACCACATTTCTAATTTTTTTTCAAAAACAGATTCAGTTTGCCCTGTTCCCTTTTCGCTCGCTGCTAATAAGGGAATAATTATTTATTTTCTTTTCCTGTCGTTACTAAGATGTTTCAATTCACGACGTAATTATGTATCTCTACATGTTAAGAAATCTTAGGATCAAAGCTTGCATGCAACTCCCCTAAGCTTATCGCAGCTTGCCACGTCTTAAAAGAACCAAAACCAAGCTATCCGTCTAACAGTATAAATAGTAGTATTGTTTTTCCAAATATAATTAAGTGGGAATATTCTCTTACTGCTTATTTCATTGAACATAAAGTAATTTTTGTTCTCAACATGATCCCAAATATATTTTCTGGAACCATTTCTCAATAGTTGAGCATGATTTGTAATTGTAAATTTATTTATTACGATTTTAATTTTACTTGATTTATTTAATATGAGTTTTTGTTATTGAGAGTTTTTAAAACTTCCCACTTTAGCGATATTCTAATTTAACTTCTTTTCCTTTATATTTCTCTTCATAAGTTTTCTTTATTATCTTAGGTTGAAAATATTCTATACTTCCATTTATTCTTACTTTGATTTTACCATTCTCATTTGTTCTTATAAGTTTTTGATGTTCTCCATCTACTATTAATTCTAATATTTCTTTTGCCATCTTTTATTTCTATTTTTAATTTATAAAAATCATGGACCCACCGCGAATTGAACGCGGATCTCTTCCGTGCAAGGGAAGTATCTTAAGCCATTGGACAATGGGCCCTATTTTATTTGAACCCGTTGGTGTTTTTAAATTTTTATTTTTTTAATAACTAACGATGAGTGTATGTAAAAGCATTCATATGATTATAATTTTAAAAATTTAGGAGGTGATCCAACTGCAGGTTCCCCTACAGTTACCTTGTGACGACTTAACCTACCTTGTCATGCCAAAGTTCTCCAAAAAATTGTTTCACCATAACATAACTCGGTTGGTTTGACGGGCAGTGTGTGCAAGAGACAGTGACTTATTCACCGTTCGTTGATAACAAACGATTACTACGGATTCCATCGTCATGAGGCTGAGTTACAAACCTCAATCTGGACTGAGATGAACTTTAAGAGATTAGCTTCTCTTTTCAGAGTCGCATCTCGTTGTATTCACCATTGACGCGCGCGTGTTGCCCAGGGGATTCGGGACGTACACACCTAACGTAGCCCACACTTTCATCCTTGTTACCAAGGCAATCTCCCTATTGTGCACTTAGCAAATAGAGATGTGGGTCTTGCCTGTTACCTGATTTAACAGGTCACTTCACAGCACAGGCTGACGTCGGCCATGCTTCTCCTCTCAGCGTGTCAGGTAAGCCCTTTAGACTGACCTTCATCCTGCTGTCGCTCCTGGTGAGGTTCACGGTGTATAATCTAATTGAACCGCACGCGTCACCCGTTGTAGTATCTCCCCGCCAATTCCTTTAAGTTTCGGCCTTGCGACTATACTTCCCAGGTAGCACACTCTTCGGCTTCCCTTCAGCACCAATACCTCTCGAGGAGGTACTAATGTTTAGTGTGCAGTGTTTACTGCTAGGATTACACGGGTATCTAATCCGTTTTACGCCCCTAGCTTTCATCCCTTACTGTCAGAACTGTCCTCGTGAGATGCCTTCGCTGTTGTGAGTCCGTTCAAGATTAACGTATTTAACCACTACTTCAAACGTACTTCTCACGCCTTTCAGTCTCTAGCTTAACAGTACTTTCTGCTAGCCTTATCTTTAAGAGATAAGATTTCACAGAAAACTTATTAAGCAAGCTACGGATGTTTTAGACCCAATAAAAATGGCTGCAACTTGGACCGCTAGTATTACCGCGGCGGCTGGCACTAGTCTTACCCAGTCCTTATTCGTGAAACTTTTTACATTTCATAAAAGTTTTTCAATTTGAAAAACACTCTGGCTCAATTTGTCACGCTTACGCGCATTGCAAAATATTCCTAACTGCTGCACCCCGTAGGGCTGGGAATAGTATCTCAGATTCCCTCTCAGGGCTTCTCCGCTAAGAGCCCTTACGGATCTTTGGCTTGTTAGGCTTTTACCCCAACAACAACCTAATCCGCCGCAGCCCCATCCTTAAGCTCGAGTTTCAGAGATAAATCATTCCAGGGTATATCTCTTATCAAGTATTAGACTTAGTTTCCCAAGCTTATCCTTGACTTAAGGGCAGGTTAGCTACGTGTTACTGAGCAGTTCGCTTTCTCTCGAAAAACTTGCATGTCTAAGTGCAAACCAGAGAGCTGCAGCCGCCAGCAGGATCAACTGGATTTAAAGAATTTATATTTAATTATTAAGATAATAAATCAATTCCGCGTTCTCGATGATAAAATATCAAGAATACTTCACACGAATCCTAACTATTGGCTTCAGAATTACAACTTAATGACTGCTTTTACATACATCATACCTTAATGTTAACAGATACGTTCTTTATTAAAGCACTCATCTTAGTTATGATAACCTCAAAAAGAATATGTTTATAAATGTTTTGGTGAGAATTAAATATTTGACGTCGGGAAATCTATGAAAATTATTTTTGGATATAAAAGAAAAGGATAGTTGGTTATCTTTTAAAGTTTAATCTTCTTCATTTGTCCACCATTCTAAATCAGGAATATCTGCCTTAATATTCTTTGCTTTACAATATCCTTTTGCAAGTAAATAAAAGATAACTCCAAGACTTTTTCCACTTTTATTATTTCCAATAATTATATTATTAGTGCCTTTTGGAAAATTATTTGTATCGCAAATCATTAAAACTTTTTTATTAACTTTTAAGGTATCATTTAAAGCATTTTTATCTAACCATGAATCAGTTACAATTGTTAATTCATTTTCAAGAAATTCAGGAAGGGTTGTGTTAGTTAGAATTCCTGCGGGATATTTTTTTGTAAATGTTCTTATTCCAGTTAAATGTGAAAACATATTTGCTGCTTTCCATCCTGATTGTCTCTTGCAAACAAGAATAATATCTTCCGGATTGAATTTTGTTAGATAATCTATTCCTTCTTTTAATTTTTCATCAATTAAATCTGTATTAAAGATAGCTAATCCATCAGCTCTTCTTCTATATACATATTGCTTCATTTTTGGAGTTACAACTTTTGTTCCTAAATATATCCCTGCTTTTACATATTCTTCAAGAGGAATGAGCATATCTGCTCTTTTTTTAATTTTAACTTTTTCTTTAAGTTCTTCTGTTTTAGTAATATCAATTTTTCCAGAAAGTTTTTTTACCCTTGCTAAAAGTTCTTCTTTCTTTTCTTTTATACTTTTTTCTGGTTTTAAAGATTCTGTTTCTGCTGCTTTTTCTAATTCTTTTCCCTTAAGTTTTTCTTCGACAATTTCTTCTTTTTCTATAGATTCCTTTTTTTCTTTAGTCATGAGAATTCAGATGAAAATATGTTTTTAAAGGTTTTCTATGTTAAACTCTCTTCAATTTCAATCAATCTTCTTATTTTAATCTCTCTAACTTTACTTGTAATCCCACATTTAATGAAATCAGCACCAAATCCAAATGCTAAATCAGCTAGAATATTCTCTTCTGTTTCTCCACTTCTATGCGAAAAAACTATTTTTATATTATTTTTTTTAGCAAGTTCACAGACTCTTTTCATCTCAATTAAAGAACCAACTTGATTAGGCTTAACAATTATAGCATTAATACTTTTCATTTTTATTGCTTTTTCAAGTCTCTTAGTATTTGTAACAGTTAAATCATCCCCGACAATTAATTTATTAGGAAATTTCTTAAGAAGTTTAGAAAAACTTTCAAAATCTTCTTCATTAAAAGGATCTTCTATATAAAATAGATTATAATTATTAATAAGATTTGATAGATATCCTAATTGTTCTTTACTATCTCTTTTAAGTAGAGGATTTTCATAGTTGTATTTGTTTCTTTTGTAAAAACTAGAACTTGCTATATCAACTCCCAAGGGTAATTTAATTTTTTTTAGAATATCTAAAATTTCTTTTTCATTCAATAAAGTCATCCAAGCATCTTCATCATTTTTTTTATTTTCAAAATTTTTATCAACTCTTTTAAGAATTTCTTTTATATCTTTTTTTACTTCTTTACTTTTTTCAAAAGATTCTTTAGTAGATTTTAGATTAGGGATTATTAAGAACTCTTGAAAATCTGGTTTTTTCCTTGAATTAGAATGTTTTCCTCCACCAATACAATTTCCAACTAATCTAGGGGTTTTTCTAGATTTTAAATTTATTAATTCCCAAATTTGCTTTTTTTGTTCTTTTGCTGTTGCTTTTAATATAGCAGATTCTAGTGCAAAAAGAGTATTTGCGCCAACATGTCCATCAACAATATCTTCAATACGTCTTAGATCATCAAATTCATCTATTATTTCTTTAGAAAAATAATCACTAAATTTCTTTATTGTTTTGATATCTTCTTCAAGATTTTTCTTATATATTTTTACAGCATGTTTTCCAGTAGATTTTCCGTTTGGGGAACTTGCAGAAAAATTTCCAATACTTGTCTTTACAGTAATTAAAATTGTTTTATCCTTACGAGAATCTAAAATTGATTTTGCAGCAACCCCTTTTATTACAACCATATATAAAAAAGATAAATTTAGTTTATATAGTTTTTTAGAAATCTATTTTTCTTCCTCTTCTTTAGAAGTATTTTCTTCTTGTTCATCTTCAGGAGTTACTAATTCCATAATTTCTCCTTCTTTTGCAATTTCCTCTTCTTCTTTAGTCTCCGCTTCTTCTATTTTTTTATCACTAACTTTCTGTTCTTTTGCTCTTTTTAACTCTTCATCTTTTTTTACAGGAAATGGTTTTTTTACCGAGATTGGAAGAATTTCTGAATTTAATTCAATTTCAGCTATTTTTAGAGAATCAAATTTTATTTTTTCCAAGTCTTCATCAGTAATCTTAATTAAAAGAGGAGCATTCATTGCTATTTGAAGAGCCCTTGCCCCAAGTATTCTAGCAATTTCATATTTACTAATATCAGATGGTTTCATTTTATTTTAAGGGTTTATTTATCTTTAGAGATATTTCTTTTTCAATTTTTTCAACTAAGTCTAAGATTTTTTCCATTTCTTTTATTGTTAATTCTTTTGAATTTCCTTTTTGCATAGATGAAACTACTCCATTTGTACATCCTATTGTAACTCTTGTTTCGCTTATATCTTCTTCTTCCCGTGTAGGATCAATAATTATATTATCTCCTATTTTATGTGCTGTTATAGAGATGGGAATGCTCTTTGATAAGGGGATATTCTTTCCTGAAGATTCTTCATATAAAACAGTCTCATTTTTCTCATCATATTTTGGAATTTTTGTATTTTTTAAAGCAGCAATTGCACCAATTCCTGCAGCATCAAGTAAGTTTCCATCATCATTTATTGAGTAAATATCTATAAAAACAGTCCATACTTTTTCTCCTTTTTTTATACATAGTTTTTCTAATTCAATAAGTTTGCTTTCTCTTATTGCACGGTCAATTAATCTTCCTAATTCAATTGATTCTATTCTTGGAGGGCCTGCTTCAAATCTTGGAGAACTTAAAGGAAGTAATTCTGTTGTAACCATTAAATTTCCTTTATCAGGTGAATCAGGATAGGGTTCACTTGTATTCATTTTAATTCCAACTAAAACTTCTGTTTTTCCTAATTTTACTCTTGCAGATCCTTCAGCATTTTTAGATATTCCTGGTTCTATTATTAGTTCTCTAAATTCTTCAGGTTTTCTATTATCAAATCTTTTACCTTCTGATAAATATCTTTTAATCCTTTCTCTTGTTATATCTGGTGTTGTTAATACTTTATCCATTTTATTTTTCTCCTTCACTTAAACTTTCTTTTAAAGCTTTTTTTTGAACTTCATAAATCTCTTTACAAGATTTTCTTGCAAGTTCAATAGCTTCCTTTAATTGTTTTGTTACAATCTTTCCATCTAATTGAAGATGAGTTATTTTGTCATCACCAGTCATTGTTATTGGAATATCTGTTGCTCCTTCTCCTTCTTCCCAATCTTCTTCTTTTTTATCAACATCAACTACTAATTGTTTGTCTAATTTTCCAATTGAAACACTTGAAACCATATTTTTCATTGAAATTCCTGCATGAGCAAGGGCAATAGCAGCAGCATTTATTCCTGCACACCTAGTTGATGCATTTGCTTGTAATATATTAATATGAACATCAACAACCATATTAGGGTAATTATCAATCATTAAAACAGGTTCCAATGCCCATTTAGTAATCTCGCTAATCTCCATACTTCTTCTACTTTGTCCAGGTCTTATTCTATCATTAACAGAAAAACTAATCATATTATAATTACATCTTAATGTCCCTTTTTCGGGGTTTTGTTTATGCTGCGGATGCATTTTTTTAGGACCATAAACAGCAGCTATTGCAATAGTATCTCCAAAAGAAAACATTGCGCTTCCATCTGCATTTGGGACAACTCCAACTTTTGCAGTCATAGGTCTTAATTCATCAACTTTTCTTCCGTCTGGTCTTTTAAATTCTTTTGTCATTTTTTCTCCTTTTCAAACCATTTTTTTACTTCTTCTGTTAATCCTGAGATATATGATTTTTCTGTTACAAATAAAATAGCTTTTTTTGCAAATAATTCATCATCTATTTTATCTCCCCTTATCCATATTAATCCATTTTGTCCAATTGTTATATTGCATTTTGTTTCATCTTTTATTAATTTTACCATGCTTCCCTCTTTTCCAATTACTCTTGGTACTTTATTAGGATTTATTTTAACAATTATTCCCTCATCTATTTTTCCTAAACCTCTAGATTTTATACTTAAATCTATTCCTCTTTTATTAATACTCCAAATTTTTGCAATTACCATATCTCCGAAATCCATAACTTCATCCAATCCATCTTTATTAACATATTTTGGGACTTCCATTAGTGATAGAAATGCACTTTCAGGAGCACTAATATCTATTACCCAACCATTAAAGGTAATATTCCCAACTTTTCCGATAACAACGTTTCCACGTCTAGGTTGATAAACTCCTGATAATGGGATTACTTTTATTAGTCTATTTTGTTCTTCAGAAAGACCATATTTTATTGATACAATTTCTTCTCCTTTTTTTTCTGTTCCTTCTCCAGGGAGATAATTATCTCCTTTAACAATTACTTCTCCAGGAATTACTATCTTTCTTTGATTATCTTTAGTCATTCTTCTTTTATCTCCTCAGTTATTGCACTTCCATGAGTAACACCATTTAATTTATCATAAAAATCAATGATTATTCCAGCAGGAACACTAACAATTACTTCTAAATCTCCATTATCTAACCATTTTTCTTCTTCTTTATACTGATTAACTATTCCATAAACCTTTCCAGTATGTACTGCTGGAATTCTTATCTTAATCTTTTTAGTTTCTATTTTTATTGGGATAATTTTGCTAATTCCTAGAAGAATATCATTAATTTGGCTTTCTATGGGGGCATTTTTTATATTAATATGAGCTTGTTCTAGAGCACTTTTTATTCTTTCAGCTGTATGCGGATTTCCTGTTTGAGGATCAATAGAATTATTTGTTAAAAAATCAACAACTTGTTTAAACTTTCTTTCATGTTCTTCATCTCTGTGTTCTTGAGTTAAAAGAACTTCTCCATTTTTAATTATTTTTTCAGTAATCATATTAATATCTTCTGTTCCAAAGGCTTTTTTTAGATCAGAACTAGATGCAATTTGTCCTTTTTTTGAATCACTAAAAATCTTATCTCCTTCAGCGTCTATTGATGAAACTTCATCTTTTTTGAATTTTAATGCATTATCTAGATCAACTATAATCTCAAAGTTTTTCCCAGATTGTTTTATTCTTGCTAATGTTTGAGTCATTTTACAAATTCTCTCAATTTATCTCCTTCTATTCTCTCAATTTTATCTTTATTAATATAAAATAATTCAAATTTTTCTAAATCAAATTTACTACCTTGTATTTCTTTAAATATATCAAGTGCAACTTTAATACCTTTTTTAATTGTTAATTCAGGTTTATATTTCTCTCTTAGTTTTTCTTTTATCTTCTCATCATTTTCACCAATAGCATTTGCATTATATGAAAGGTAATTTCCTGTAACACTACTTGTAAATAATTGAGGTTTTTTATTGTTCATTCCAGCAATCATAAGGAAAACACCAAAAGGTCTTGCTCCACCATATTGACTAAATTGTTGTTTTACATTTGAAATTTCTTTAATTATTAATTCTGGTTCTATTGAAGAATCATAGGTTATTCTATGTTGTTGTGCTAGAACTTGTGCTCTTTCAACTAAGACTCTTGCATCAGATACTATTCCTGCAATACTTGCAATAATATGTGAATCAACTTCATAGATTTTATTTGCTGATTCTGAGACTATTAACTTATCATCTATTCTTTTATCAGCTATAATAAAAACTCCATCAGAACACACCATTCCGATACTTGAAGGACTAAGCCTAACTGCTTTTTCTGCATATTCTACCTGAAGCAAATGACCTTCTGGAGAGAACATTGTTGCAGTTCTGTCATAGCCCATTGCTTGATGTTGCATGTCTATTGGCATTTCCATTGTAATTTTAGAGAATTTTATAATAAATTTAAAACTTTCTTCTTTTTCTCTGCTTATCCTATAAGTTGCTTCTATTTAAAAGGTTTTTGGTTTAGAAAATTTAAGCGTTATTATATAAGGGTAGCAGAATTGGAAGATTTATGAATATTAGTAGCTTATGAAAAATAGGAGAGTTGTTAATTTAATGTGAGCTGATATTCTGTAATGCCAAACTTTATTTCTTTAACCCCTTCAAAGTCCCACTAACTTTTTCCACACTAATTTCTTTAGAGAAGACACAAAAACTAGCTCTTACAAGATCCACCATCTCACGATTTATAGAGATAATTGAATAATTTTCCCCTGTTTTTATAAAGCCTAAACCAACTTTCGACATTCCCCAAGTTCCAATAAATTCTAAAATAGATTTTTCAATATTTTTATCTAGATTCCTGCCTTTTACAAATAAATATCTTTTATTTTCTTTTGCGCTTGGTTTTAGTGGTTTCATTTTTCTTTTTTCTTTTCCTTGTAATTAATACAAATATAAGGATAATTATAAATATTGGTATTAATGTATAAATAATATTTCTTAATTTCTCTAATTCAAGATCTGGGAATTTTATCTTTTTTTCAATTTCTTCGCTATCATCTATTGGAGAATCTTCAATTACTTTTGGAATAGGTTCATTAATTGTCTTAATTGTAATTTTAGCTTTTTTATTTACAATTTCTTCTAATTTAAGATATAAGTCATAATAATCAGAAGAAGTTAAATTAAGCTTTATACTCTCTCCTATACTTAAAACAATTTTTAGGGGATTACTATGAATAGTAATACTAACAGAATCATTCTCAAGGTTATCAATTGTTAAACTATGTTCTCCTGTACTAATATTAAGAAGAGTAAATTTTATTCTATCATTTTCACTTAATTCCTTGGTATATCCTGAAGAAGTTTGCCCACTACTTGGAGAGTATATTTGGGGTGTAGAGATTGAGCTAGTTAAACTTTCTTTAATACTTCCACCTCCACCTCCACCTCCACCTCCTGAAGAACTTGTACTACTTTCCTCACTACTACTTGCAGGAGCACTAATACTAAAACTTCTAGAAAGTGAATTATTTATATTTCCTGCAGAATCAGTACAATTTATTTGCCAATTATAACTTCCAGGAGAAAAACTTTCTGTAAAACTTTGTGTTTCTGATTGATTTGTAATTGCAGAGGATGTTTGATTAATTTCACCATCAATAATTAAATTACAACTTGAGATATTCAGGTTATCAGTTACATTATAATTAAAAGTTATATTTTGAGAATTAGAGGTATAAGAAGATGGAGTATCAGGACTTATTAGAGTTATATTTGGATAAGATAAATCAATACCAAAGAATATTAATGAACTTGAGTTTTTATTTCCAGCACTATCCTCACAATAGAATGTAACATTATAATCATCAGAAGAACTAGTTGCACTTAAACTAGAATTACTTGAATTAAATACTAAATTATCACTCGAACTCATTGAGACATTATTTATTCCTGAGTTCAAGGAATAAGTACAATTCCCGCTTTCATTTATTGTTATATTAAATCTTCCAACCTTATACCAACTATTATTTATAGGGGAAGTTATATTTAATGTAGGATTAGTTAAATCATATGTAACTGAGAAATTTGATGAAGCATAAGTTTTCAGATTAAGATTATTATAAGATAAACAATTCCATTTATAAGTATCTTCATATGTGAAATTATAGCTAAAATTGGAACTATTTGTTGTTCCAGAAATATTTTTTGTATTATTATATAGTAGATTATCTGAAGAATTCCAAATATAGAAAGTTGAATTAGATAATGTATTTGTAGATGAAAAACTGCAATTAAATGTTTGGTTTTGATTTGCAATAGTGTTATTTAATGGAGAATTTAAGGTAACACTGATATTTCCCATTGTTAAACTAAAATTAGAACTTGCATATGCGGAGTTATTACTGTCATATGCTAAGCAATTCCAGTGGTAATTTTCATAAGAAAGATTTGTAATATTCCATGAAGTTAAATTAGATGTGCCAGAAATATTAGTTATTGTCTGATTAATTATATCATCACTTGAATTCCATAAATAAAATGTAATATTTTTTAACCCAACTTCATCAGT
This sequence comes from Candidatus Pacearchaeota archaeon, assembly GCA_002731115.1. Lineage (GTDB taxonomy): Archaea > Nanobdellota > Nanobdellia > Pacearchaeales > GW2011-AR1 > NP1466. The sequence goes on along the minus strand of PBZO01000004.1, from coordinate 9,300 downwards.
TGCATTGCATGAAAAAGTTTGATTATTAATAGAATTTATTGTTTTATTTGTAGGAGAGATAAGTGTTACATTTGGAGGTGTTTCATCTATAGATAAAATTGCAGAATAAATATCAACTCTGGAAAAATTTAATCCACTTGAATCATCGCTTAATCTAACTCCGGTCTTATTTAAAGTACTTTCAATCTCAGAAGGAAGTAGAACTCTATTACTTTGTAATCTATAAAATTGCCTAATAAGAGAGAATATCCCTGCAACATGGGGAGTTGCCATTGATGTTCCTGAACAGACCATATAATTTCCACTACAAGAACAACCAGCAGAGCAAGAATCAGAATTCCATCTTGTTGCATTTATACTTGATCCTGTTGCAAATAAATCTGTTATATTATTTCTATTGCTATAACTCGCAAAATTATCACTTTTATCTGTAGCACCAATAGCTGTTGAGTTTCTTATACATGCAGGAGGAGAAATTGCAGTATAATTATAATCATTTCCAGTTGCAACAGTTACGGTTATGTTTTTTGCAGTAGCATTATTTATTGCTCCAGTCATACTCGGATAACTTGAATCACAATAACTAGTTCGATTATCTGCAAATCCTAAACTCATTGTAATTACAGATATATTAAATATAGAAGAATTATCAACACACCACTGAATTGCATTAGCTAATACTAATTGATTTCCTCCACTTCCGGCATCATTAAAGACTTTTACAGATACAATTTTTGCACCAGGTGCAATTCCAGTTATATTTCCATTTGCTGCAACAGTTCCTGCAACATGTGTTCCATGACCATGAAAATCCATAGGATCACTATCTTCTGTTCCTGTATTAAAATCCCATCCTCCAATAACCTTCGAACAATTTCCATCAAGAAAACTTTTATTAGAACATCCTCCAAAATCAGGATGAGTATAATTAATTCCTGTATCAATAACACAAATTGTTTCATCGACTCCTGTAATATTTGTTCCTGAGATCTGAACAGGAAAAGTAGGTGTAGCATTCATAATTCCTCTAGAATCTTGTAAAAATAGTTTAGCTCTTTTTGATTCTATAATCGTTAAAACATCCTCATTTGATTTTAATTTATCTAATTCATCTTTTGTGATATTTGTTGTAAAAGAATCTTTAAACTTATTATCAATTTCTATTCCATTAGAAAAAGTTTCAACCTTATTCTTAGAAAAAATATTAACCCTAGATTTCTTTGTAATTAGAGATTCATCTTTTAGCTTTACAATTACTTCAACATCTTCTTCATCTTCAAGTTTATCTAAAACAGCATCATCAATTTTATTATCTAAATCTTTAGTAGAACTAATTAAAGACACAAAAAATATGCCTATTAATAATATTATAAGATATCTATTTATTTCCCTATACATTCTCCATTAATACACCCACAAGATTTAATATTACAAGCATACATAGAAATACAAAAAGAGTCTTTAGAACAATTTTCTAATTGTCTTTCATGATATTCAACTTCTTTTTTTGCAACACATTTTTCTTCACCACCACTATTACAAGAACAACAAGTTGTTTGAACTTTAACGCAATCAGAGTCGGTTTGACATTCACTTGATTCTTCTATTTTCTTATCTGCGATGAAATATATTGCGATAACTATCAATATTATTAAAGATATTATCTTATAATTAATCACTCTTTTTATCCTCTTCATGAAAATTCAAGAATATCTTAACATAAAAACTTTTCTAAAAGCATTTTTAAACTTAGATTAGTTTAGTAATAAAAAAGAGAAATAGAAATGGAAATATGTACAATTGGAGGATTTGAAGAAGTAGGAAAAAATATGACTGCTGTAAAGACAGGAGAAGATGTTTTTATTTTTGATATAGGATTACATCTACCTGCTGTAATTGAATTGCAAGGAAGTGAAAATCCAAAACAGCAAGATCGTTCTGAAAAAGATTTAAGAAGAGTAGGCGCAATTCCTAACGATAGGATACTTGATAAATTGGGTTGGAGAGATAAAGTAAGAGCAATAATTATTAGTCATGCACATCTAGATCATCTGGGAGGAATACCTTATGTAGCATATAGATATCCTCAAGCAGAGATAATAGGATCTCCTTTTACAATAAGCGTATTAAATTCAATTCTAAAAGATGATAAAATTAATATAAGAAATAAAATAAGAGTTGCAAATCCAAATTCAACACAAATAATTAGAGGAAAAAGTGATAATTATAAGATTGATTTTATTCACACAACTCATTCAACAATACAATGTACTTTTCCAGCACTTCATACGAAAGAAGGGATATTCTTTTATGGGTTAGATATGAAATTTGATAATTATCCAACTTTCGGAAGACCTCCAAATTATAAGAAAATGAGGGAATTAGGAAGAAAAGGAGTAAAAGTTCTTGTCATGGATGCACTTTACTCTAGAACTGAGAAAAAACCAGGTGGAGAGATGATTGCAAAACATTTACTCGAAGAGGCATTCTCAAAAGCAAGAAATAAAAATTCAGCATTATTTATTACAACTTTCTCGTCCCATATTGAAAGATTAAACAATATTGTTGAATTTGGGAGAAAGACCAATAGAAGAATAGTATTTTTAGGGAGAAGTCTTAATAAATATGTAAATTCTGCAATTGAAGTTAGACTTTGCCCTTTTAGAAAAAAGATAATCTTATTAAAATATAGAAATCAAATAAATTCATTCTTAAGAAAAGTTGAAAAGGATAGGAAAAGATATTTGATTGTGTGTACCGGACATCAAGCAGAAGAAAATTCAATTCTTGATAGAATTTCAAAAGGGAATACTCCTTTTAATTTTAAACCAGGGGATAATTTAATATTTTCTTCAAGCACTATCCCAACACCTGCAAATATTCTTGCTCGTGAAAGAATGGATAAGAGATTAAGAAAACAAGGAGTAAAAATACAAACAGATGTTCATGTTCATGGCCATGGAAGCAGAGAAGATTTAAGAGAGCATTTAGATTTAGTAAAGCCAAAACATATAATTCCTGCTCATGGGTCAATTGAGTTGATTTCTCCAATGATGGAATTAGCAAAAGAGTTTGGTTATAAACCTAGAGAAACTTCACATTTAACTTCAAATGGACAAGTTTTGAAATTTTAAATTAAAATGAAAGAAGATATTTTAGAAGGTTTAAAATCAGCCGTATCAAAAGGAGAATCTCTTAGACAAGCAATGCAGAGTTTCTATAATGCAGGGTATAAAAAAGGAGAAATAGAAGAAGCTGCAAGAGATTTACAAAAAAATAAGATTGAAAATCAAAAACAACCATTAAGACAAGAGGAACCTCCTAAAGAAGAAATAGGAGTTCCTAAAGAGAGAAAGTCAATTCAGAAAGTTTCAGACTATAAACAAACTCCAGAAAAACCAAAAAGAAAAATATGGATATTTGTCTTAGCAATAATTTTACTTATTTTATTAGGCCTTATAATAGGACTTTTTTTATTAAGAGAGGAATTAACAGAATTACTTGGTAAATTTTTCTAAAATGTCTGAGATTTATAGTCCTCTAGATGATTCTTTTTTATTATCCAAAGTTTTAAAAGAGCAAATTCCAAAACTTTTAATTAGCAATCCAAATCTAAAATTCTTAGAGATTGGAGCCGGTTCTGGAATTCAATTAAAAACAGCAAGAGATTTAGGAGTAAAATATATTTATTCATGTGATATAAACTATACTGCAGTTAAACATTGCAAAAAACTTGGATTTAATTGTATAAAATCAGATTTATTCAATAATATAGAAGGTAAATTTGATTTAATTATATTTAATCCTCCATATTTGCCTGAAAACAAGAAAGAACCTGAAAATTCTAGAATTTCAACAACTGGAGGGAAAACAGGTAGTGAGATAATTAATAGATTTTTAAAACAGGCAAAATATCATCTAAATAAGAATGGGAAAATACTATTACTAATAAGTTCATTAACTAAAGGAGTTAAATTTGATAATTATATGAAAAAATTACTAAAAAAGAGAAAATTTTTTTATGAAGAATTATATATCTTAGAGCTTTCTAATTAATATTACTTATAATAAAATGCCTGAAGGGAGTTCATTGCATATCTCTACTAATCCCTTCTTTTTTCTTTCTATTTTCCCATCTTCAGGAAGTCCTTCTTTAAAACCTCCTTCATTCAGACCATTATCAATGTGAGTAAATCTATTTTCAAAGAAATAAACAAAGGGCTTATTAGCTCCTAATCTTGTAGCTGTCAAAACTAATCCTCTAGGATTTCTTTTATAATGATGTATTGTTACATCCTGAGTATATTTGGTTTTACATTCCATATAATATTTATTAATTAATTTTATACTATCTAAGACTATTGAATTTGTTTTAAATACTGCAAATGTGATTACTGCACTTATTGGAAGAATATACCTCAATTTCACTTTATTTATACCTCAACAATCTTTATATATGCTTTTCTTTTTCAGAAATTATAAGTTTTTTCAATTAAAAATGGTGAGATTTGCACATATTGCTGATGTTCATTTAGGTGGATGGAAACAACAGCCACTACAAGATTTGAATTTTCAGTCATTTAAAAAAGCAGTTGATATTTGTATAAATGAGAAACTAGACTTTGTAATTATTGCAGGTGATTTATTTGATTCGGCATATCCTGATATTGAAATTCTTAAGAAAACTTTTGCTGAATTTAAAAGATTTAAAGATGCAAGACTTCCATGTTTTATTATTGCAGGTTCACATGATTATTCTGTTTCAGGAAAAACATTTTTAGATGTTCTAGAAAAAGCAGGATTTTGTAAGAATATTGAAAACTTTGAAGAGACAGAAAATTCAATAATATTAAACCCTACAATTCATGAGGGAGTTGCATTATATGGATATCCAGGGAAAAAAGCTAGTTTAGAAATAAATGATTTAAGAAAAATAAAATTAAATGATTCTCCAGGGATGTTTAAGATTCTTATGCTTCATACAACACTTGATAAGGCAAGAGGGACTTTACCCATAGACTCTATAGAAACAGATATGCTCCCAAAAGCAGATTATTATGCCTTAGGACATTTACATATAGATTTTCAATATAATAATTTTATTTATCCTGGTCCGATATTTCCTAATAATTTTCAAGAACTTGAAGATTTGAAACATGGAAGTTTTTATATTGTTGATACTAGCTTAAATGATTCATTAAAGAAAATAGAGTTAAAAATTAAGGAAGTTGTTCTAATTTCAATCAAAATAACAAATACAACTCTTGCAACTGAGAAGATAATCTCCGAATTAGATAAGAGGGATATAGATGATAAAATTGTTCTCTTAAGAATTAGTGGGGAATTAGAAAGTGGAAAAAGCTCAGATATAAAATTTTCCCAGATAGAAGAATTTGCAAAGCAGAAAAATGCATATTTCTCACTAAGAAATACTCATGATTTGAAAACAAAAGAATTTGAGCTAGAAGTTGAAATAAAAAACCCTGAAAATATAGAAGAAGAAGCAATAAATATCTATTCAGAGAAAAATCCTTCTGATTTTAATAAATTAATATCACAATTAATGAATACCTTGCAAATAGAAAAACAAGAAGATGAGAAAAACGAAACATTTGAGAAGCGTTTGCTAGAAGAATCTAAGAAAGTTTTGAGGTTTTAAGATGAGACTGAAAAAAATAACTCTAAATAATATACGAAGTTATGAACATCAAGAAATTGATTTCCCAGAGGGTTCTACTTTATTATCGGGAGATATTGGTTCTGGAAAAACTTCAATTCTTTTAGGGGTAGAATTTGCATTATTTGGATTGCAACCTGGACAGAGAGGTTCCTCCTTATTGAGAAATGGGACAAAAGAAGGAGGAGTAATAATAGAACTTGATATTGATAAAAAAGATATTATAATTGAAAGAACACTAAAAAAAGCAAAGACAGTTTCACAAGATTATTGTGCAATTACAATTAATAAAGAAAAAAAAGAAATATCTGTAATAGAACTTAAAAATCAAGTTCTTGAATTATTAAATTATCCCAAGGAATTCTCAAAAAAACAAAATATCTTATACAAATTCACGGTTTATACTCCCCAAGAAGAGATGAAACAAATTATATTACAAGATTCAAGGACAAGAATAAATACCTTAAGGCATGTTTTTGGAATTGATAGATATAAAAAAATCCTAGAGAATGCATTAACAATAATTCTTAGGATAAGAGAAGAAAAAAGAAGAAAAGAAGGATTTACTGAAAGTCTTGAACAAGATAAATCAAACTTATTATCAAAAGAAATTGATCTTGAAAAGAAATATTCTAATTTAATCTTGGTTGAGAAAGATTTTCTCTCAAAAACAGAATTAAGAAAGAAAATCCAAGAAGAAAGAGAAGAAGTGTCTTTAAAGAGAGAAGAAAAGATAAAATTTCAACAAGAAGTAGAAAAAACAAAGATAATGATTTCAAATAAAGATGAAACTATATCGAGCAATGTAAAGATAATAGAACAATTAAGAAATCAGATAGAAGAATTACAGAATATAAAATTTGATGAGTCACAAATACTTCAATTAGAACAAGAGATAAAACTCTTGAAAGAAGAAAGAGTGAAATTAGATAATAATAATTTGGACATTAGTTCAAAAATTAGCTCTTTTAATTTAAGAATAGATGAACTTAAAAAGTTAGAACAGAAAATTTCTAACTTAGAAATCTGTCCAACTTGTTTGCAAAATGTTGAGGCAGTTTATAGAGCAAATGTTTTAAATAAATCACATTCGGATATAGCAGAAAATAAGAGTAAATTAGAGAATTTAGAACAAGTGAAAAAAGAGATTTATGAGAAAGCAATGAAAATACATAATGAGACTTCTGTAAATGAGAAGAAAATACAAGAATTAAGTATTCTAAAAATTAAATACCAAGGGATTCACGAAAAGCAAAGTAGATTAAAGGATATTGAAAATCTAAATATTTCTCTTAAGAAAGATATAGATTTTTTAGATCAACATAAAGACACGTTAAAGACATCTGTTTTTGAATTAAGTAAATTTGATTTAATCTATGAAACAAAACAAAAAGAACTAGAAGAAGCTTTAAAACAAGAAAGATTAGTAGAGATAAATGTAGCAGAATTAAAAAAAGAAATAGATGTTTTTTCAAAACAAATAGAAGAGTTAAAGGAAAGAGTAAAAAAAACAGAAGAAGTAAAAGAAAAGCTAAATTATCTTATTGAGTTAGAAGATTGGTTAACAAAAAAGTTTATGCCCCTTATCTCTTTTATTGAGAAAAATGTAATGATTAAACTTAGGAAAGAATTTCTAAAGTTATTTGAAGAATGGTTTTGCATGCTTGTTTCAGATTCATTTAATATAAGACTTAGTGATGATTTTACTCCAATAATAGAACAGCAGGATTATGAACTGGATTATTCCTATTTATCTGGAGGAGAAAGAACAGCTATTGCCTTAGCTTATAGATTTTCTCTTAATAGAGTTATTAATTCTCTTTTAAGTAAAATAAAAACAAGAGACATTGTTATCTTAGATGAACCAACAGATGGATTTTCTGATCAGCAATTGGATAAGATGAGGGATATTTTACAGCAATTAAATGTAAAGCAATTGATAATTGTAAGTCATGAGCAGAAAATAGAGAGTTTTGTTGAAAATGTAATAAAATTCAGGAAAGAAAATGGAATTTCTGTTGTTGAAAGTTAACTTTTCCCAGATATTTCCGTGCATTGTTAAGTTAACGGGAGTTTTGATTTTAGGAACGAGTAAGTTCCTGGATTAAGGTTTAAGATTTATAACAATTCTGCTAAATTTTTTATATCTTTATTAGCTACATGAGTATAAATTTGGGTTGTTTTCAAGTCTTTATGTCCAAGTAGCTGCTGAATATACCTAATATCTGCTCCCGATTCAAGTAAATGTGTAGCGAAACTGTGTCTCAAAGTGTGAGGTGTAGTGTTTTTCTTTATTCCAACTTTTCTAGAAGCATTTTTTACAATTTGTTGAATTGTTCTTTTATTGTATTTGCTTCCTCTTTGTGAAAAAAATATCCAACCACTTTCTTTTATTCCAATACTTTCAAGACTCTCGATTAATCGTTTATGTAAAAAGACTCTTCTTTCCTTGTCTCCCTTTGCGGTTTTAAGATGAATAATCTCTCTATCAAAATCAATATCGCTCCATTTGATGTTTCTTGTCTCGTCCAAACGAAGACCTGCATAATACAAAAACATCATCACTAGACGATGTTTCAAGTTTGTCGTAATTTCAATCATCTTATGGACTTCTTCCCTACTTAGAACAATTGGTAATTTTGATGATTTTCTAGCAAGAGGAATTTTTTCCTTGAAATCCTCTCCTAAAACATTCTCATGAAAAAACTTCAATGCAAAATAAGCAGACCTCATAGTCGATTTACTCTTAGAAGTATAAGACAATAAGAATTCCCTAGGAGTTAAGTCTGACTTAAGAAATTCTTTAACAATGGAAATGTATGATTTTCCTGTCTGAAATGAATATCTCCGAAGCTTTATTTCTTCAATAAGCTTACCTATTAATTTGTAATTATCTTTACCACTCTTTTCCATACAGTTATGAAATTGTTTAAAGTCTAAATAAGTTCGCTTTTTGCACTAGATGATACTATTAAGCGAAATAAATATTCGCTTAATAGTTGTTCATTTCAATTTCCAATCTCCTCCTCAGCGTCGGTAAACCAAAAATTCTGATTTTGATATCTTCGTTTAACGCTCCAAAATGAAATTAAAATTTCACTTAACACGCTGATTAAACGAAATTGTTGAAAATAAAATTGTCAAAACAAAAGACAAGGAGCGCGCGGGTTTCTACGAAAACAGACAGTCGGCTTCGCCAATTATTATTTATCCATCCAGTCAATATGATTCTTTATTTTTTTTATGTCTGGAAATTGTTTTAAAATCAATCTATATATTTCCCTTCCTAAGTTATAGATTTCATAAATCTTATTTTTTAACTCTTTATTTTTATTACCCGATAAAATAAGATTGTTTATTCTATTGTCAAAATCCTTTGGTTTTATTTTGAACTTTTTCAAATCATTTTTTGCCCATTTCATGCAAACATATTCTTTTTTATTTAACGAATAAATAAGTTTAATTAAAATTTCAATTGAGCGATTTGCTAAGTCTGAAAAAAATAATAAATTGTCTCTTGCGCTACATATTTCATAATGCTTTTTTATCCTCAAAGGATAAACAATCATTCTATAACTAAATTCAAAATCTTTTTTAGTTGGTTTCTTAATTTTAGATTTTTT
>PBZO01000003.1 GCA_002731115.1 Candidatus Pacearchaeota archaeon | reverse complement strand
CCTCCTTGACAAGAAGCACATGCATCAATTTCATAACTATTTATTATTATAAATATAAAAGAAAGAATAATTAAGATAAAAAATTTCTGCCCACTTACTTTTTTCATCTAATTCCTATAAATTTGATACTTATAAATATTTCTATGGTGTATTAACTACAAAGTTACATATTATCGTTCAATTTTTACTCTTTTAATTATATGAAGAGAAAAAATAAAAATTAAGCAAGAGTTGCATATAAAACCGAGCAAACTATAATTATTGCAGCAGTTATATTTCTCCATCTAAGTTCTTCTTTTAAGAAAATATAAGCAAATGCATAGATAAATATCGGACCAAGCATTATCATTAATGTTGTGAAAATAATCCCAATATTAAGATATCCATAATAAACAATAAGTCTATATATAACCCATATAATTCCTGTTGCCATAATTTCTAGTCTGACTTTTGAACTAAGTTTTTTAAAATTAGAACTAAAAGCTACTAAACTTATTAAAAGAATTGATGAGCATCTTATAAAATAAAATGTTATTGGTGAATAAAAATCAAGTATTAGTCTAGAAGTTACAAGCTCCAGAGCAAAGAAGAAACTCCCAAAAATAGCTGCAATAAAATATTTATTAAAACTTAAATGATGTCCTTTTATATGTGAGAAGATTAGTGCTACACCTGCAATTAATGCAGGAATTATTACTCTAAGATTTCTTTCATATAATTCAGGACTAACTAAGAAACTAAAAATAATTGCAAGCAATATAATAAATAATGGCTCTAAAATCTTTGCTGGTTCTAGATTAGTTATTTTCTCCCATTTCATTGAGTAGAAGACAAACATATTAGCAATAAGTGAGAAGATAATCACTAATGAGAAAATGAGAATATTTCCTATCTCAAGAGCCTGAGTATTCATCTTCCAAAAGAAGAAGATAAAAGGCAACATTGTCAGGGTAATTGCAAGAAATGAAGCTGTTTGGTATAATTTAATATTAATCTTTCTTCTCTTCAATACTATCTTTTCAAGTATATTTCCTGTTGCTAATGCTAATGCTCCTAAAAATGGTAAGTATATCATTTTCCCTCTTTTTTATAAATAAAGGGAATAGGGGTTTAAAAGAATTTTGAAAGGTAAGAATTTAGAATATACTATTATTTTTCAACTAAAAATGCGCGGTCCGGGAATTGAACCCGGCTCACATCGTTGGCAACGATATATTCTACCAATAAACTAACCACGCTTAAAGATTATTAAGAATTATAGTTTAAAAAATTATTTAGTTTTATTCGCTTTAAGGATAAGATTATCTGTCTTAGAATTTATCTTTACTTAATTACTAATTTTGATATCCTTAGATTTAATAATGTAAAGAAATTAAAATGGACCTGGCAGGAATCGAACCTGCGATCTACTCGGTGTAAACACGACCATATGAAGTGTTCTGTTCTCGTAAAATGGTCGTGAGAGGAATCGAACCTCCTATCTTCTCGGCTTTTATCATGTTTGTTATTACACTAGCACGATTGTAAACGAGATGTCATACCAGTAGACCACACGACCATTTAAATTATATAGAATTGAGTTTTTTAAATTTGTCTATTTTAGTAACCTTTATAAGGGAATAGTCCATTTTTTCACTATGAATAAAGATAACAATAATCAAGATATTCCTGAGATGAATCTTAATAAAAAACATTCAGATAAGAAATCAGCAATTCCAGAGAATCCTGAGAAGATAAAAAAGGAAATGGAAAAGACAAAAAAAGAAGTTGAAAAATTAAAAGATTTTATTATTAAAAAATATCCTTATACTCAAGCAATAGGAATCTTGCCCCCCCAATCAATTTCATTATTTATTAATGAAGAGGAAGCTCCAAAGGAAACTGAGAAACATATACATCTTTATATAATTGTCCCTGAAGAAAAACTTAAAGAAATTCCAAAGATAACAAAGGAGATAGTTACAGAAATAGAAAAACTAAAACAAAAAATTTGGCTTCATATTAAAACCCCCATTGATATTTGGGAAACATCTCTTGATAGTAAGTTTGAATTAACTGCTGCAATTGCAATGTCATTTCCATTATATGACAAAGGAATTTTAGGATCATTAAGAGTTGCTGAGATTCATAAATCATTAGTTTTACAAAAATTTGAAAAATATGTTGTTAGTTATGTAATTGGAGGAAGTTTAATTAGGGGAAAGGCAATTAAGACAAGTGATGTTGATGTTTTTTTAATTATTAATGATACTGATGTAAAAAGAATGCCTCGTTTAGAATTAAGAGAGAGATTAAGAGGGATAATTTATCAATATGTTGCTGAAGCAGGAGCTCTTGCAGGAGTTCAAAATAAATTATCTCCCCAAGTCTGGTTATTAACTGACTTTTGGGAAAGTGTAAAGGATGCTCATCCTGTTATGTTAACTTTTATTAGAGATGGTGTCCCGATTTATGATAGAGGAACATTTATGCCATGGAAACGGCTTTTACAAATGGGAAAATTAAAACCTTCTCCAGAAGCAATAGATATGTATATGTCAACAGGGGATCAAACAATAAAAAGAGCAAAAAGAACAATGCTGGATATTGTAATTCAAGATATCTATTATAGTGTTTTAACACCAAGTCAAGGGTTATTAATGCTTTATGGATTATCTCCTCCAACCCATAAAGAGACTGTAGCTGATATGAAAAAAATATTTGTAGATAAAGAAAAACTACTTGAGAAAAAGTATGTCGATATCCTGGAGGAAATTGTAATTAAATATTTTAAGGGATATGAACATGAGAAAATTAAAGAGGTATCTGGAAAAGAAATTGATAGATTATTAAAGAATACAGAGGATTATATAAAAAGATTAAAGGAATTGAGAAAAGAAATTGAGAAAAGAGCACAAGAAAAAACAATGGGACAAATCCATAGTGATGTTTTTGAATTATTAAAATCAATTGTCGGAAAACATTCTCAAGAAAAAACAATTTCTGAATTTGAGAAGAAATTTGTAAAATCAGGTAAATTCTCTCGCCAGCATCTGAGAATTTTAAAAAATATTGTAAATGCAAAAAAAGAATATAAAAAGGGAAAATTAGACTCCCATAGAATTGATGAAGCAAGAAAAAATGCAGCAATATTAATTAATGATTTAATTGAATATTCACAAAGATGTGATTTAGTATCATTAGATAAGGGGAAAATGAGAATAAAATATAAAGAAAAAGGAAAAAATGCTGTTGCTGAGATTTTAATAACTGATAATAAAACATTTTTATTCAGAGAAAATATGATTAAAAAATTAACAAATAAAGTTGAAAATTCAAATATAGGGGAANTAAATGAAGCAGTTACAAAACAAAAATCTAAACAAAACGTTGAGATTAATCCTAGAATTTTTGAATTATTGNAGAAAGAACTTGGAGAATATGAGATTNTTATTTAGGAACTTTTAAAAACTATTTTTTTAGTAAATAATTATGACAAAAGCAAAAGTTATTCAATTTAGACGTGGACGGCATACAATTCATGAAAGACATTTCTTAATTGAGGTAGATGAATCTAAAAATAGAAAAGATACTGAAAAATTTATTGGGAAAGAAGTTATCTGGAAATCACCTGCAGGGAAGATAATCAAAGGTAAGATTTCAGCTGCTCATGGAAATAAGGGAGTATTAAGAGCTATTTTTGAAAAAGGTCTTCCAGGACAAGCAATAACAACAGGGGTGGAGATAAAATAAAATGACAGGATTAAGAAAAGCATCAGCATATTCAAAGAGAAAAGTTGTACCATTTACTAGAGTAAGTAAGAAAAAACAGAAATCTTACATAAAAACAATTCCACCACAGAAGATAGTGAAATTTACGATGGGCAAGGAAAGCCTTCTTAATGAAAAGAAACTTCCATATCAATTTACAGTTTTTTCAAAAGAGAAAGTCCAAGTAAGACATAATTCTCTTGAAGCTTGCAGACAATATATAAATAAAAAATTAGAAAAGGAACTTGGGAATCAGTATGTATTTAAGGTTATTCCATTTCCACACCATATTCAAAGAGAAAATAAGATGCTTACTGGTGCAGGAGCAGATAGAATGCAAACAGGAATGCAGTTAGCTTATGGCAGGTCTTCTGGAAAAGCAGCAATTCTTAAACCAAATAGTAAAATTTTTTTCATCGCTGTTTCAACTAAAAAAGCAGCTGTTCTTTTAAGGGCGGTATTAAGACAGATTAAATCCAAACTTCCTTGTAAAACAAGAATTATAGAAGAGATTAAAAAATAATTTTATGTTTTTATAGTTTTATTCATATAACTACTAAGTGGTAACAGTATAGAAAGATTTATAAAGTATGAATCATATTGAATTCTAATAAAAAATGGCTAAAAACAACGAAGAAGCAAGAGAAAAAACAAGAGAAGATATGAGAAAATTGCAATTAGGGATACTTCATAGTGAACCAGTTAGAAATTTATATCTTGCTGCTGCTGGAAGAAATACTAGTAATTATGGAACAGCTGGAAAAGCAACAGAAAATAATTATATTAGATGCNTTATNTGAACCNGANNAANATNTAAGCAGATTAACTACTATGCCTTTTTTACAATCTGCATTAAAAGCAAGAGAAAATGGAGAAAATATTTATGAATTCGGAGGAGGAGTTACTTCATTACAATTATTAAAAAATGCTAAGGAATTTTATCAAAGTGCTATTACAAAAGTTAAAGTTAAGGATATTCTTGAAATGATTGGAATAGAAAATGTTCATGAAGAAAATATTTCAAAAGAACAAAGAAATATGTACATGGAAGATTTTGCAGAAGTTAATCAAGAAATGTATCAAACTTTAGCAGGAACTTATCTTAGTTACGTGGAAAAGATTGGAATTGGAGAAGCTATTGTAGAAAGTGGACAAGGTATTCCAAAAAATTTAGAAGCAATACTAAAAGAAGATCCCAAAAAGAAATTATAGACAAGTTGCATAAGACTTATTTTTTATCAACAATTTCTTTTACAAGTCTTATCATAACTTTTAGAAATTCTTCTGTTTTATCTTGCCAATCATCTATCTCCACACCTTTTAAATTAGTAATTTCTCCATGTGTAATTTTCTTATGAAGTGCTAGTAAGTTTCTATACCAATCAACATATCTCATCTTTAATTTTCTTTTTTTAACAAATGTTTCCACTAAACTTAGTGGAATATGTTCTGGAGATGGAGGAAGAGTTTTTGCTGCAATTAAAGCTGCATGCGCAGAATCAACCATCGCCCAATATAATCCCTCAATAGAACTTAATTCAGCACTTTTACTTCTTTGAATATGTAATGGAGCTCTTTGTAGAGAATTATAAATTGCTTCTGGTGTTGATTTTATTTTTCCGTTTATTAATAAATATTTTATTGGATTAAAAAATCCTGCAAAATCTATCATTGCTTCACCATATCTTAAAATATTTATAAGAACTGGATCTCCTCTCATTAAATCTTCCCACCAAGTGCTTAATTTTATAGTATTAATATGAAGATTTTTTTTGTATGGATTTCCTTTTAAAATTTTATCTAATTCTTCTCTGTACCATGCAACAAGTTCCCTATCCCATTTTACTGATACATCATCAATGACAATTATTATATCAATATCGGATCCTGTATAAGATTTTCTTTTTGCAACAGATCCAAAAAGAACAATAGATTTAATAATCTTATCAAATTTCTTATATACTTTTGTTGCAAGATCCATTGCAATATCTGATTCTGTTTTTAGATTTAATGTTGGGATATTCTTTTTGTTAATTTTCTTGGATTTCTTTTTAGGGATTACTTTTTTTTTCGCCATCTTTTTTTATTAATATGTTACTATACTTTTTAAAAGTTTTTAATTTACTAATCTAAAGTAGTTATTCCATTGGATTTCCACTTACTCTACTTCCTTGTGCTCCAGGCATTTGTCCCCCCAATTCCATTGGAAGTTGGGAAAATCCTGCACCAAAAGTTTGATGATGAATTCCTGGATTAATGTTTCCATAACCACCTAAATAATCTTGTTGAAAACCTACTGCCTGATTCCAATAAGGGCCTTCTCCAGTTGAGTGCATTGGTGTACCAAATGCTGCAAGTGTTGGATTTAAAGGAGATTCTTGAGGTTGACCTTGAGGAGAAAAATGCTGCCACCATTGTGCAGCTTCAATTACTTTTTTTGCTTCAAAACCCTTTTTCCCTAATCTTTTCATAATCTCTTTAGTTGGTACATTTCCCATACCCATTGGTAGTTCTGTATGTTCAAATCCAAAATTATCTGATAAATGAACATGTTTAACAAAAGGAGCTATTTTTTTTGATTCTTCGAGAATCTCTTTTTCTCCAAGACCTTGTTTTCTAATCATATTTATATGCCCAACATCCCATGTTGCACCAATTAACTTTTCTGCTTGTTTTTTTGCTGCTGCTTCTGATAAATTTAAGCCACCATCATTTTTTGGTTTTATAGCACTCTCAACAAACTGTTTTCTTGATTCTTTAATAAGATTTCTTAAATCTTCTCCAGTTGATATAGCAAATCCTGCAGGAGGATTTTCAATAGTAACAATTGGTGCATTATCCTTAAATTTTTTATAAGAATTAAATGCAGTATTTCCAAAAGTCTTTGCAGATTGTTCTACTGCAAATTTTTCAATTGGGATATACATATCCGGAACAATATTTTGTAATCCACCAAGTAATAAATTAACTCTTCTGGATTTATTTTTAGGATCATGCACTTTTATTATTTCTTCGGATGAATATTCTTGACCTTCTTTTTTTATTCCAGAAACCTTTCTATATTCCTTTGCAAGTTTTTTTAATTCTTCTTGTTGTTCTTTTGTACCATATTTATAAGCTCTATTAAATAAAGAATTTGCAGTTATTTCTGCTTGATTTATATATTCCTCTGCATTTTGAGCTCTTGCAAGTATATCCTTACTTTGTTGAGGTAAACTTTCAACTAATTCAGGATTCTTCATAATTGCAGGATATATTTCTCTAACATAGGGGTAAATATTTTCTAAAATTTTTTCTGCATTTTCTTGATTAAATATAGCGGCTGAAAGAGAATTATCCCATTCAGTAGCATTAAGATCTTTTAATTCCTGTTTAAAACTACGTTTTTTTTCTAGACCTTCTAAACGAGGATCATATTTTTCTTCTTCTTCTATTGGAGCAATTTTCCCTGTTTCTCTATTTACTATGATTAATTTCTTCATCTTTTTTT
>PBZO01000002.1 GCA_002731115.1 Candidatus Pacearchaeota archaeon | reverse complement strand
ATATAAGATGGAGAAAACCAGTTCACGAACACATTTGGGGATGTAAAACTTACGCACATTTACCACCACAAGAAGAATTATCGTTATATCATCATAAAACAATAGATAAACAAGAAAAACAAAATAGGTTATATGAGGAAATTAATAAAAGATTGTAATATAGGAAACGGCACTAAAATTATGCCGTTTGTTAATTTGTATGGTTGTAGTATTGGTTCTAACTGTTTAATTGGAACTTTTGTTGAAATACAAAAAAATGTTTTGATAGGCAATAATACTAAAATAAGTAGTCATACATTTATTTGTGAGGGTGTTGATATAGGAGATGATTGTTTTATAGCCCATGGTGTAATGTTTATTAATGACAAATATACTGAAGATAGAGATGAATGGGTTTTAAGAAAAACTGTAGTTGGGAATAAAGTAAGGATTGGAAGTAATGCAACTATTTTACCAGTAAAGATAGGTGATAATTCTGTAATCGGAGCTGGTTCAGTTATTACAAAAGATGTTTTACCAAACACCATTGTTATGGGAAATCCGAGCAAAGTATATGAAAAATAAATTTTATGAGAGTATAAAATGAAAAAAGTCATTGTTTAATGATTACTATAATTCAAAATTTATATACAAAAAACGAATTTATAAATGAAACAGTTAGATTAAATTTGTTAGCTTTAGAGGAATCTGGAGTAAAATATCAATATATTTTATTTAATGATAATGGTGACAAAGATATTTATGAAGATATTAAAGAATTTGAAGATAAAGTTGAATATATTTATAGTGATATTAATTGTGGTAGAAGAATGTGTACTGGGGGTTGGATAGGGGCATTACCATATGTTAAAGGAGATTTAATACACAATACAGGACAGGATGATGTTATGACTTCATTATTTTATAAAAAATTTATTGAAGTTTTTGATTCTAGAGATGATATTTATTTAGTTTTTAGTAATGGGTTTAGGGTGAATGAAAATTTAATTGTTGGTGGTTTATTGAATAATCCACAATTTATTTTAGATTATGAACAACCACTTGAAGTTTTTAAATTTTGGTTTGGTATTGATGAAAATGGTGAAAATAAAGTCACAAAGGCCAATAATAATATTCCAGCTCCGGGCACAATTTATAGAAGAGAATTACATGATTTAATTGGAGAACCAGGAGTACATGAATTTGGTGGGGCATGTGATTTTGAATATTGGTCTAGAATATTATTTAATGAATATAAATGTCATTATATTAATTTTCCATTGTGGTTATATAGAAGGTCAAAGTATTCAGCGGCAAGTGGAACGATTGATGGAAAAAATGTTGGTGATTATTGGAGAAATCTTTCTATAGATCATATCAAGGAAAAATATACTAAGTTATGGGAGGAAAAGTGCAATCAATAATTACTGGAGGAGCTGGATTTATAGGAAGTCATTTAACGGATAGACTTTTATATAACTTAGATTTTGATAAAATATATTTAATTGATAATTTAATTAGAACTGATAATTTAAGAAATATAAATCATTTATTAAAAAATGATAGGGTTGAATTTATTGAAAGTGATATTAGTAAATTTGATTTTTCCAAGTTTGTAGATAGAGATATAACTCATTTATTTCATTTAGCCGCCCCACGAATTAATAGATGTGCTAAATATAATAGGGAAGGACATGAATCTATTGCTAATGGGGGGTTTAATGTTGTTAATTATTGTATTAATAATCGTGTCAAATTGTTTTTCTCAAGTACTGCTAGTGTTTATCAAAAACCAAAAATATTTCCAATAAAAGAAGATATGGCTTGTTATCCACATACAATATATGGTTCTGGTAAATTATATACTGAAAATTTAATTAAAAGTTATGATAATATGTATGGTTTAGATTATACAATAAATAGATTTTTTAGTGTTTATGGTGTAAGAATGGATAATAGTGGGGCTTATACTGAAGTTATTTTTAATTGGTTAAAATCTATAAAAGATGGTAATAAAGAATTGACTGTATTTGGTAATCCAGACGAAAAGGTTTTAGATTTAGTTTATGTAGAAGATGTAGTAGAAGCTATATTGTCCACTACGTTTAATAGTAATAAAGAAGTATTTAATGTATCAACTGAAACTGGTACAACTTTAAGGGAATTGATTGAGTGTATTTCAAAAGTAACTGGAGTAGATATAGAAATAGATATGGTGGCTGATAGTAGAACTGATATAGAGAAAAAGAGAGTAGGTGATACTACTAAGTTACGTTCTCTAGGATGGAGACCTGAGATTGATTTGGAAGAAGGAATTACGAGAACTTGGAAATGGGTGTAAAATGATTATTAAGATGGACAAAAAATTTGAAGATTGTTCAGTTGGTATACTCGGTTTTAGAGGAAATTTATTAGTTGATTCTTTGAAAAAAAATAATATTAGAAATTATAAGTTATTAGAAGATGAATCAGATATATCAAATAATTTGGATTTTGTTTTCGTATCAGGATATTATAAAATAATTTCGGATAAAGTAATTGATAGAGTTAGATATGGGATTTATTGTTTTCATGAATCTCCTTTACCAGAAGGTAGGGGGCACGCACCAATCCAATGGACTATATTGAATAATAGAAATAATTTGACTATTTCTATGTTTAAGATAGATAAAGGAATAGATACGGGATTAATTAGTTATCAATATAATGTATCAATTAATGAAATGGATACATATAAAATTTTAGAAAGTAAAAGACAAGATGGTATTATAAAATGTTTTGATATGTTTATTAAGGAATTGGATAGTAGAATTATAACATTAAGAAAACAAACGGGCAAAGGAAGTTATCAAAAAAGAAGAACCCCAGATGATTCAGAATTAAATTTAGAAACTTCTGATATTAATAATTTATGGAAAGGTATTAGAATATGTGATAATGATAAGTTTCCAGCTTTTTTTAGAATTGGTGATAAGAAGGTTGTATTAAGATATGAGGTTGTAGATGATAATAAGTAAATGTCCATTACGTATTTCCTTAGCGGGAGGATCAACAGATTTACAGAAATTTGTAGATGAGTATGGTAGAGGGGCTGTTATTAATTCACCAATAAATTTATATACCTATATTTTTTTAGGTAGGAGTACGAATAATTGTTACAAAATAACTTATTCACGGATAGAAGAAATTCAAGATCCAAATAAAATTAAAAATGATATTGCTAGAGAAATTATTTGTTATTTTGATTTACCTCCAGTTAATATAATTTTTAATTCAGATATTTCAGCTGTTGGATCTGGATTGGCATCTTCATCATCTTATACGGTGGCATTATTAGAGTGTGTTAATAGATATTTAAAATTGAATCTATCACAATTTGAAGTTTGTAAAATGGCATTAGATATTGAAAGGAGTATAAATCCATTAACAGGATATCAAGATGCCTATGGGTGTGGATTAAGTGGTGGATTAAAAAGATTAGATATTACTAAGACTGGTATTGCTGTAAATTATTTAAATTTGGATTTATCTTATAATATGTATTTAGTGAATACGAATATTATCAGGTCATCAACTGATGTATTAAAAACAATAGATGTTGAAAAAATTAAGCCATTGTTAGATTTAGTTGATAAGTTACAGGTTAATATAAATGATGAAGTAGAAATATGTAGAATATTGAATGATGGTTGGAAGAATAAAAAATTATCTTCTGATTTAATTTCAAATGATGCAGTAAATAAGTTAGATGAAAAATTTAATTTAGATGATTCAGTTAAAGGGGTTAAATTGTGTGGGGCCGGTGGAGGTGGATATTTTTTGATTTTAGTTGATGGAAATTATGATGGAATTAAAATTGATATTGATAAACAAGGAGTTGTATCTTGGGTAGTGTAAAAATATTATTAATTGGTTGTGGTTATTGGGGTAAGAATTGGTATAATACGATTTTAAAATCTGATTATGAATTGGTAGGTGTTGTTGATCCAAAACCAGTAATTGATGTAAAAGTTCCTTTATTTGATGATGTTTTAGATGTTAATATAGATTATACACATACTATTGTATCAGTTCCACCAAGAAATGTTTTAGAAGTTTTTGGAAAATTGAATATAACGGCAGATAATGTTTTGATTGAAAAACCGTGTGGAGTATCTTATAATGATATTTTGAAATTGGGGAATATTTATCCTGGATTAATTTTTATGAATTCACCACAATATAAATATATTAAGGATAATATGGAACAGATAGGTAAACCATTATTCTTTGATAGTCGAAGAGCTTCAATGGGTCCAAGGATACGAGATGATGTGTCTATATTAGAAGATTATTTAATTCATGATTTATGTATTTTTATGGGGTTATTTGGGAGTGATGTTGATGTTTTAAATGTATTGATGGCTGATTTCTTTGATGATCCTATAAAAAAGGATTCTATTTGGTTGAACGTTGAAAGTAATACCGCTGATCATTATGTTCTTGGAAGTATGTTTTCATCGTGGAGATTTCCAAAAAAAATTAGAGAGTTAGTAATTGTAGGAACAGAGGGGAGTTTTATATGGGAAGATGAAAAGTTAAGTATAAATAAATCAAATTATAGTAAGATAGATGGAATTGATGATTTTGGTAATATTGATAATAAATTGAATTTGAATGAGTCTGATACTCGTATTTTACTTCCTTCAAAATCTAATTTAGAATTGGAGTTGGATGATTTTATCACCGGTAATAAAATTTCAATTAATTTAGTAGATGTTTGGAAGATTATAAGTACTATAAAACAGGAGGTTAAATGAGAAAGGTACAATTAGGGAAACCATTTTTGAAAAAGGATGTTCTGATTGAGGAATTAGAAAAGGTTATAGAGTCACGGTGGATAAGTGGTGGTCCAAAAATTGGAGAATTTGAACAAAAGATTGGTGAGTATAATGAAGATGATGGATATTATGTAGCAGTTTCAAGTGCAACTGCAGGNTTAGAACTCGCGTTACAGTTGGTTAATGGAAAGAAAAAATTTGAATTAACCGATGAAATTATAGTTCCATCATGGTCATGGGTTGCAAGTGGATTTGTTATATACAATATTGGGGGAACTCCTGTTTGGTGTGACGTGAATAAATACGGAGTTCCTTATGTAGATGACATTGAAAAAAGAATAACATCAAATACTAAAGCAATATTAATTGTTCATCAAATGGGTATACCATGTGATATTGATGAAATAAATAAATTATCAAGTAAATATAATATACCAGTCGTTGAGGATTCTGCATGTGGTTTTGGTTCTGAATATAAAGGTAAAAAAATTGGNAATACAAATAATGTAAGTGTTTATTCATTTCAGGCCAGAAAATGTTTAACTACTGGTGAAGGTGGAATGGTTACAGTTAGGACAGAAGAAGATTCTGAATGGTTGAAATCTATGAGAGCATTTGGAACTACCATTTCTCCATTAAAGAGAGATAGTGTTGATTATTTACTTAAAGAATCTTTTGATAAAATAGGAACAAATTATAAGTTAAGTGATTTTCATGCTTCTATTGGAATAGCACANTTATCATATTTTGATGAAGAAATAGAATTGAGGTCAACAGTAGGAAATTATTATGATTCACTTATTGAGGACATTGAAGGTGTATCTCGTGGAAATTTAATTCCAGATTATTGTACAAGATATAATTGGCAGAATTATCATATAATATTAGATGAGAAATATAATAGAGACATGGTAGTAGATAGATTGAGAAAACGTGGTATTGGATGTAAGTGGGATATACAGGCAATACATTATGAACCCGTGGTTAATAGTGAGGAATTATTAAAGAATACGAATAAGTATCATAATCATGGACTGTGGCTTCCATTTTATGCTGAATTAACTCGGGAAGATCAAGATTATGTAGTAGAAACTTTAAAGGATATTTTGGATGAAATTGAATCAACTTGAAAAAGAAATAAGTCGAATAAGAAATCATAGACATTCTTTAAGAAAAATTATTAATGAATATGAAAATATTATCATCATAGGTAATGGTGGTAGTAATGCGGTAGCTTCTCATATTGCACAAGATTATACTAAAATGTTAGATAAAAAAGCTATTAGTTTTTCAGACCCTTCACGTTTAACGTGTTATATTAATGATTATGGTAGGGACCAAGCTTATGTAGAATTTTTAAAGGACTTTGCAGACAAAGAAACTCTTGTCATATTAATATCTTCTTCAGGTAATTCAATGAATGTATTTAATTGTGCAGTTCATTGTAAATCATTAAATATTTCAATGTTATTATTATCTGGGTTTGATAAAAATAATAAACTTAATTCATTTGATGGTGGTAAACTTAAATATTGGGTTGATTCATGTGATTATGGGGTTCTAGAAACATCACATTTAGTATTTTTACATTCTATTTTAATGGAAGATGAAACAAAGGGTATTATTGCAGGGGCTTTTGATGTTATACATCCTGGATATATTAGAATGTTTGAGGATGCTAAAAATCATTGTGGACATTTAACTGTAGCCTTACACGAGGACCCATCAGTTGAAAGGGAAAATAAGTTACAACCTGTCCAAACGGTAGAAGAACGGAAAGAGATTCTTTTAGGTATGAAAAATGTTGATGATGTTGTAACTTATAAAACGGAGGCTCAATTTCATTATTATTTAAAGTGTGGTGACTATCACGTTAGATTTTTAGGAACAGATTATATGACAAAAGAATATACTGGCTCAGATATACCCATTACTATTGTTTGGTTAGATAGAGGAGATCATGATTATTCTACAACAAAATTAAAAACAGAAATATATCAGTCAGTATCGAATAAGTTGAAGGTAACAGCAGATTATGATTAAAAAGAAAATAGTTTGGCTCCTTCAAGAAAAAAGAGACAATAGAAATGAATATAGTTCTGCAATAACTTGGTGGTATGGTATATTAGAAAATTTAGGATATGAAGTAATTTATTCTCCATATGAAGAATATAATAGTGATGAATTTTATTATTCTATAAAAGAATATAATCCTGATTTTGTTTTTCATGTTTGTTATGACCTTATCCATACTGAATTTATTAAGTTAAGAGATTTTACAAAAGTTTATGTAGTTCAATCTGATGATGATTATAGATATGATGTATTTGCAAAATTTTGGATTCCATTAGTAGATGGAATAATATCTTATCCAGGAAATTATACTCAATATGAAAAAGATGGTCTTGGAGAAAATCAATTTGTAAAAATAAATTGGGGATTTAATCCAAATACGATGACTTATAGTGGTAAAAATA
>PBZO01000001.1 GCA_002731115.1 Candidatus Pacearchaeota archaeon | reverse complement strand
TTTAGATAACTTTAAATTCAATTAATTCTTTTTAGATTTATGAAGAAAAAAAGATTGTTTATGAATATTAAGGATAAAAAAGTAATAAGTAAAAAAAGATTTTGCCCTCCACATTATTGGCCACATAAATTACCTTTTGGAAAAAAGATAACAGATGAACCTTGCCACATCCATAAAAAGAAATGGAGAATGAATCACCACATACCATTTTGCAAAAAATTAAAGTGTCCTAATTATGAATTTATGATAAAAAAGAATAAAGAATAATTTAATGAAACACAGATAATTTTTTAAATGGGAATACAAAATTAATAATATGGAAGAGAAAACCTTAGTATTGATTAAACCAGATGCAATGATTAAAAAATTAGCAGGAAATATAATTTCTGAATTATATAACTTAGATTTAAAGATGATTGGATTAAAATTAGTAGATGTTCAAAAAGAACTAGCTGAAAAACATTATGAAGAACACAAAGAAAAACCATTTTTTCAAGAATTAATAGAACATATTACCGGAAAACTTCATGAAGATGAAAATGTTATTGCAATAGTTTATTCAGGAGAAGATGCAATTTCAAAAGTTAGAAAACTTGTTGGAAAAACAAATCCTGATGAATCTATTCCACATACACTAAGAGGAAAATATGGAAAAATTAATTCAAAAACAAACTGCCATGAAACAGTAATTCATGCTTCTGACTCTATAGAAAATGCTAAAAAAGAAATAGAATTATGGTTTAAAAAAGATGAATTAGTTAAGTAAACTTATTCCTCATCAACCACACCGTTATCTGTTACAAAGAATATACATTCATTATCTGGTAAATTTGGAGAATCAATTAATTTTGCAACTCTAGAACCTTTTTTACCTCGTCGAAGATACATACGATATGTAGAAAAATGCCCCAAAATATTCCCTCCAATAGGTGTTGTTGGATCTCCAAACATTTGCGCGGGATTTGCCATTACTTGATTTGTTACATAAATTGCTAAATTATGTTGTTCTGCAAGTCTCATTAAATTATGTAAATATTTATTTAGTTTTTGTTGCCTATCTGCTAATTGTCCTCTTCCAGAAAATTCTGCTCTAAAATGTGCGGTTAAAGAATCAATAATAATTAATTTAATTGGCTCCCCCTCTTTAATCATCTCTGAAATTTTCTCCAAAAGTAAAATTTGATGATCACTATTTAATGCACGGGCAACAAAAATATTTTTCAAAACTTTCTCAGAATCCAATTCTAAACCTTCTGCAATTTGTTTTATTCTTGCTGGCCTAAAAGTACCTTCAGTATCAATAAAAACAGATTTTCCATTTACTCCTCCTTTTTCTAAAGGCAATTGAGTATTAATTGCTAATGTTAACCCCAATTGGGTTTTTGAAGACCCGAATGCACCAAATGCCTCTGTTACAGCCTTACTTTCAACACCCTTTCCACCCAGAAGTTCATTTACATTTTTACTTCCTGTTGTAATATTAAAGATATTAGACCTTTTTTTTGCATATTCCATTCCATCCTGAAAACCTAAATCAAGCACATTTCTTGCTGCTTGAATTGCTTTTCTTGCAACAGCAGGACTAATACCTGCAGCATCACCTAATTCTGCAGGGCCCATCACTGCAAGAGCCATCATATCATAAATTCCTGCTGATTCTAATTTTGTAGAAACAGCCGGTCCAATTCCAGGTAAATCAGTTAATTGTAATTCTTTCTCTTTTTCTTCTTTTTTAGAAACCATAAAAGTTCAAAATTGTTTCTCTTTATAAATATTGTTTTAGTTTTAAATATAGATTAAAAAATAGGAAATTTACTTAATAATAACCCTAAATCAGCAATTAAGAAAATAACAAAAATAATAGTTTCAGATATCCCCCCTGTTTTTATTATTCCTGAGAACTTTTTTCTGCTAAAAGGAAAAAATAAACTAACCCCTCTAATAGTTAAAGAATCTAAAATTAAATGTGAACTAAAACCAACAAAGAATCCAAATGAGGCCTCTGGAAAAAATAACCATAAAACAATTGTTAAAAAAACTAAAAAACTAATGCTATGGATGATTCCCCTATGTTTAGAAAACCATTGTATTGGTCTAAAAATAAGATATTTTCCAAGTTTGGAATTTCTTGTATCAATATCCGGAATGAATGTTGCAAGTAATGCAACTATAATAAATACAAGTTTATTATCTATAAAAGATAGGAGTAATAAAATAAAAAAGAGTGTTATTGTTAAATGAGTTCTTATTAGCATCTCATTTACTCTCTAACCTTTCAACTAATTCATCAATATTAATATCCTTAACCTCGTCAATAATAAATTCTTGATTATTAAAAAATTTATTCATCCTAACATTCCCTGAAAAAATCATTTCCTTGCCTAAAAGATTTTCTTTTTGTTGAGTTAATAAATCTTGATTCTCTAATTCTGTAAGCCCTATATTATTAAGAGTATCGTGAAACAAAACCGAACGAATACTTTCTGTTCCATCATCTAAGACTAAATTAATTAATGCTCTTCTCTCCTGAATAATTTTCCCGTGTTTATCACAAATAAAATTTTCTCCTTCCTGATTTACTTTTTTCTTGCAATCAGGGCAGACATTAAAAAATCTTGGTCCCTGTATTTGAACAATAAAAGCCCTTGCACTTGAATTATCTGATAACTTAAAATCAACTATATTCTTTTCTTTTACAACTTTTTCTGTTTTAACATTTTCTAAAACTTCATTAATTATTTTTAATTCGGAAAAGCTCCCTAAATGTATTTCATTTTCTCTCATACTTGCATTAGATATCTCAACAACTTTTTCATTAACAATCTCATTTTTTTCAATTAATTCTATATGATTTGTATCCCATAAAACAACCTTTATATTTGAAGTTTCATCTGCAATAGTCATATTTACAACTTTTCCTTCCTTATCATTTCGTATAAACGTTCTAACAGGAGACAAATTAATAACTTTCCCAATAACATTAACTTTTCTCATTCCAGCTAACAATTCATCTATCTTTAATTTTTCATTTTCATATGAAATTCCTAATTCAGCAGCAATAATCTGGGAGGCTCCTTCCTTGCTAATTAATCCTGAAAGTTTTGCTTGTTTTGCCTCTATTTTTCTTTCTATCTCCTCTTTTTCTAGACCAGAACCCTTTGAAATTTTGTCTATTATCTTATCATAATTTCCATTCATTTTTTTAAAAATAGACTTGTATTTTTAAATATTTTGATACAAAAAACATAAGAAAACTTTTAAAACCTCCTAATAGTTAAAAGAAGTATGGGAATTGCAGCCGTTAAAATGAATTTAATGCCCTCTTCTCCTGAAGTAGACCTCAATAAGATAAAAGAAGAATCAAAAGAATTAGTTGAGAAATTTGGAGGGAAAAACTGCAAATTTGAAGAAGAACCAATAGCATTTGGCTTAAAAGCAATAATAATTCTTTTTGCATGGCCCGAAAAACAAGAATTAGATTCTCTAGAAGAGGAACTTAAAAAAATAGAAAATATAAACTCAGTTCAGCTTATTGATATAAGAAGGTCATTTGGATAAAATGATAATACAACAAGACCCTAGATTTAAGAAAAATTTAAGTCATTTGATTGGTGAAATAGAATGGTCTAGAAATTGGAAAAATCATATTCTCTCCCTTAGAGAAGAAGGAGAAACAAGGAATTATGCTATTAATTTAGAAGATTTACATCTTGAGATAGAAAGAAATGCATGTAGCGTTGAGTCTTCCTTAAAATGTGCTTTGGAAAATACAAGAAACTATCTTGAAAAAACAAAAGAATATATTATAATTGCTGAACAACTTGCACAAAAAATAGGACTAACGATTCAAAAGGATATAACTAAAAGAATTCTTGAAATTGGCTATATAGAAAAAAAATTCAAACCAATAAAAAACGGTAAAGATTCTATAATTAGAAGTGGAATTAAAAACTCTATTGAAGGTATATCTGAAATGAAACAACTTGGATTAGAAAAATGTGCTAAAGAATATATGAAAATTGCAAGATCTTTTTTGTGGGAGTATGATAAAAGGTCTTGGTTTAAATTTAGAAAAAATCCGGCAGCCTACCTAAATCAAACTTAAATCAAAATGCTATCTAAAGAACAAACAAAACAAATAAAAAAACAGATTATTTCCCAAATAGAATCGAATTTTCCAAAAGATAAAAAAGATTCATCAATAAAACAAATTGAATCAATGAATGAGAATCAATTAGAAGAATTCTTAAAACAAAACAACAGTTTAGTAAAAACAGGCCAAGATTCACCTCAACAATGTATTTTTTGTTCTATTATCTTTGGAGACACGCAATCATATAAAATAGATGAAAATGAAAAAGCAATAGCAATTCTAGAGATAAATCCAATAACTAAGGGACATGTAATAATAATCCCAAAAGACCATATTCCAAGTTTAGATAAAATTCCTAATGAGGCACAATTATTAACAAATAATGTCTCTCAAAAAATAAAAAAAGAACTAAATCCAAAAGATATAAACATCTCTTCTTCAAATTTATTTGGTCATGAAATAATTAATATTTTGCCTATTTATGAAGATGAAAATATTAATTCAAAAAGATATCAAGCAAAACCAAAAGAACTTCAAGAATTACAGAAGAAATTAATAAAAAAATCAGAACCTAAGGTTAAAGAAAAACAAAAAGAAGAAATCAATGAAAAAAATACATGGTTACCAAAAAGAATTCCATAATCCTGTTGTCCAAAAATAAATTAAAAATAAAAAACTAATCAAAAACACCGGAACAAAAGGGATTCCCTGTCTGATTTTTATTTCTTTGTATCTTTTTTTAATCTCTTTAATCTGCTCTTTTGTTAATCCATCCCAATCAGCTTTGATTAATTTTTTTCCTACTTTTAAATCTCTATAAAGCCAGTCCCCTTCCATTAAATCATTAGTTTTAATTTTTTTAATCATACACACTTCATCAATTGATTTGGCATATAAATAAAAATAAGGAATAATAAAAACCAGAATTCCAAATGGAAAAAATAACTCCTCTATAAACCCGAGGATTATTAAAATAATCCCAAGAAACATAACAAATAAAATTATTTTATTATCTTTATTTAATCTTTTAGAAAACTCTTTTTTAAATTCCTTAAAATTTCTTAAAGTTAAGAACCCGCTACAGATTAAACCATAAAATGCTCCAATAAATAGAAATATTAAAAAGAATAAAATAAAAATCCGGATATTAACTAAAAAATCTAAGGAAAAAGGTATAATTGTTCCTAGTGCAATCATTAATTTTGCATCTCCTCCTGCAAACATCCTACCATAATACAATAAATTACCAATAATAAAAAAAATACCGAGTCCAATTAATCCTTGGTAAAAAAAATTAAAATTTTCTAGAAAAAAGGAATAGAAAAATCTTATGCTTAAGGCAAAGATTATTAATGAAAAACTAAGCCAGTTTGCAACCTCTCTTTTTCTTAAATCTTGGATACTTGCAAAAATAATCCAGATTAATGCTAAAACAATTAAAAAAATAATCTCATACATAAAATAAAAAACAAAACTATATTTATAAATTATTTATTTTCAGAAATATTTGAACTTCTGTATTTCCCGCCTTTTTTATAAGGGTGTTTTTTCTTTTCTTTTTTCTTATTTTTTCTTTTGTTTCTTTTCTCTGAAAACGAATAATCCATACCTAATAAAAGAAAGAATTGTTTAAATAAGTTTTGAAAGATTATAAATTAAATTCTGCAATAATTGGAAAATGATCTGAAAGTTGATTGGTCTCATCGTTACGAATAATTTTTGCTGATTTTAAAAAAGGTTTTAAGGGAAGAGTTATATAAAGATAATCTAATCTAAGTTTTGAAAAATGATTAATATCTTTATTGAATAATGTGGGTACCGAATATTCAAATTTCTTAGAAAATTCTCTCACAGTATCTATTAAACCAAAATTAAGAATTTTTTTTTGAACATCCTTTCTTAATTTATCTTCTCCAAATTTAATTATATTGATTTTCTTAAGTTGATTAAATAATTTCTGTTCATCATAATTGTCTAAAGGGGATAAAGAATTTAAATCTCCTATAAGGATTACTTTATCTTCATTGTTGATATTTTTTATTATGGCTTCAACTTGAGACAGGCGTTTATCTTCTGAGTCGGGACTTAAATGTGATGCTATCACTGTAATTTTTTCATCATTTATTACTGTATTAATTTTAATGATTGCATCTTTAATATGCCTGGGACAACTTATTACATGTTGTGAAAAAAATAAAATATGATTTTTTTGAAAATGATATGGGAATTTAGTTTGAACTTTAAATTTTTTCAACCTATTCTTAAAATTATTTTTCCATTTTCCTACTTCTGATAAAACTAGCATATTTGGTTTTTCTTTTTTTATAAATTCAGCTATTTTATTAAATCTTTTTTCTTCTTCCACATTTTCAAACACATTAAGATAGATTATCTTCATGATATTGGTTAAAATTACTTTTATTAAAATCTTTTGCTTGCTTCCATATATCCTTCATTAAGTGTTTCTATAATTCGCTCTCCTAATTTTGTAGGAATTTCAAGTCTTGGCAAGTAAAATTCTTTTTTCTCTTCGAAATATTTTCTATCTGAACGGCCAGAATAATAATTTCCCCAAATATCTAAAATACTTCTTAAACCTAATACCTGATGCATAAGCGGGAAGGTATAAATTTGATCTACAATTTCTGGATCAAATTTTGAATAAAACATCATAGAATCTTTAAGTTTCACCCAGTCTACCCTTTTTTCTAAAGGAAGATTTTTGCTTTTTTTATCAATAAAAAAAATATCGAAAATATGCATAAAATCGTAACCCTTGTGTTGCAGATGTAATAAATCAAAATCTAAAATTCCAGAAATTTCTCCATCTTTAATTAATAATGATCCGGAATTGTAATCTCCTAATATTAATTGTTTTGATACATTTAAATTATTGAGTTTTGTTTCAACATGCTGACAAATATTATCTAATCGCCCTTGATAAGATTCTACTATAGGATCTACTTTTCCTTCTCCCCTTCTTCTAATTGCTTCTTTAAGTTCATTTAATTGTTCTGTTAAAGAAATATCTATTTCAGGGGCCACATATACCTCTTTTGGTTTAAATTTTGATAAAGTATTTAATGATAACGCAAGCCCTTTAAACGTCCACGGGATAATTTTAGGGTTATCAAGAGTAGGGGGTTTTCCTTGTAAATGTTGCATAATAATATAATGAGCATCCTGATATGGCGTTACTAAACAATCTTTAGTATTGGAAAAAATTTTTGGAGTTGGAACTCCTTTGCTATTCATGTAATTGCATACCTTTGTTTGAAATTTTATTAAATCATAACTAAAATTATTAGGATATATTTTTATTACTTTTTTTCCAAAATTAGTTTCAAGAAACAGAGTATTTGACCTCATTCCTTCTAAAAAAGGTTTTTGTTTGCTTATCTTAAGCCCATATTTGTCCTGGATATCTAAAATCTCATTTTCATTTAAACATCTTCTCTCCCTTAATCTTTGATTTCCAACCATTTTAATCAATCAATTCCATATATTTTTTAATCATTTTTTGATAATCAAAATTATTTTTAACATGTAGGGTGCATGTTGCTCTATCAATTGTGTCAATTTTAGAAACAGCTTTTTTCATCTCTTCATAAGTATTCACTAAAAATCCTGTTTTGTTATTAATTATTGCCTCTTTTGTTCCTCCTTTATCAAATGCAATTACAGGTGTTCCGCACATCATTGCTTCAATTGGAACTGAACTAAAAGGCTCATAACTTTCTCTTGAAAAAATAAGTGCTTTTGCGTTTTTCAGAAGGGCAACTTTTTGTTCTAAATTAGCTGGACCATACCATTTAACATTATTGTTCATAAGAGGCCTTATTTCCTTTTCAATATACCCCTCATCTTGGTACATTGTATTGTTTCCTTCAATATTGCCTCCAGCAACTATTATTTTATGATCTGTATTCTGTGCGAGTTTAATTGCAAGATGGGGGGCCTTATCCTTTGTTATTCTCCCAAGATAAAGAAGATAACCTTTATGAACTTCTGAAAAAGAAAAATTATCTGTAACAATTCCATTATAAATTATGTTCATTCTAGATTTTAAATCACCAAGTTGCAATGCATTTTGATATTCTTTTGCAATATGATTACTTACTGCAATAAATTTATCTTTTCGTTCTTTAAATTTTTCTCTTAAATGATTAAAAAAATGAATGTTTAAGAAATATTCTGAAGGCATATTCAAACAACATAGAACAGGCGGTCCATTTTCTTCATGGCTTACTTGTAAAGAAAGTCCTTGACATGTTCTATCAACAATAACATCTAAATTGGAGTTACATCTTATAAATTTTCTAACTGCAGAAGCAGTATGTGCCATCACTTGATAAAACTGGTCTATTTCTGAATCCTTATGAAATTGGAAATCCTTAAACCCTCCTGAAACTAATTTTCCATAAACTCTTGAATCTTCTCTTGCAATTGTAGTGACATTATGCCCTTGTTCAATTAATGCTCTTCCAAGGACATAAATCATCTGCTCTGAACCAGCAATAGAATCTTTAGAAGTGGGTATTAAGGGGGGTGCTACAAGCAACACGTTTTTTACCCCCATTTTAATTTTTTAAAGACTCTTTTGTTAAATTTAATATTGGTAAGTCCTCTTTCATCTCAGATACATACTCTAATATTTTTGGCCAAATTTTAGCTGTTTTATTAAACAAAGAAAATTCATCAAGAACTACCTTTGTTAATTTGTTGGCAAATTTCTTAGGGGAAATTATTTCATTTTCAAGAATAAATTCTAATTCTTGGACGAATTTTTGATAATTGACAGAGGATTTATTATTACTCTTAATTTTCTTTGTTGCTTGATTATACTTTTCCTCTATTCTCCTTTTAATATCTTTAGCTGTCTCAAGAGAAACCCCGTAAGGAGTATGAAATTCCATTGAAAATCTCCCAACATTTTTTATTGAATCTCTTATTCTTCTTTTCAATCTTTGTGCGATAAGTTCGTTAAACCAATCTTGAGAAATTGACTCCCTTACAAGCAAAGATCGATTATGTGTTTGCACATGTTCTGTATATGCTGATGCAATATCTAGTCTTTTCTCTAAATGCACTCTCCAAATAAAATCTTCACATCTAAAATTAGTAGGTAAAAAATATATTGCTCCTTCAGAATTATCATAACCTAAAACTGCTCCTGTTAAACGTTCATTAGAAAAAGTAATTGCTTCACGACATTTTTCAATAATATACTTTTTAGGAAGACGGCCTGATAAAATATCTCCTACCCCTGTTTCCACAAAAAGATTTATAAGATCAGCAGAGTCCATATCTGCATCTCCTGATAAATGGGTCTGAACTACTTTAATTCTAGCTTCTGGTGAAATTCTTCCATTTACAATTTTCATTACCCTATCTTCTAATTTACCTGTTGTTACACCCAAAGAATCAACATCAGGATCACTAATCCTTTTTCCTGTTCTTACTTTTGAAGAATGGTCTTTAACACTTGTTCCAAGAAACTTAGTGTATCCTTTAACTACATCTTGCTCTACAAGTTTCATATGTTTTATTTCTCTTTCATACATAAAACTTCCCTTGGAAATTATATTTGGCCGAATGCCTTCTTTTAATTGGGTATCATATTGATTAGTGAAAAGTCCTGCGGGAACTATATCATCATCTACAGAAATAAAAGTCTTACCTAAAGTATAAACTAAACTAAAATTTCTATTACCCCCATAACTGGGTTTAAAAATTCTACCAATATTTCGTGCATTTTGTTGCCCAAATCTTTTTTGAAGATTTTCTAGAAATAATTGTTTTTGAATTGGTCCAACATAATTTATTTCTTGTGTGTTTCCGAGTTGTTTAGATAAATCTAAAAGACATTTTTCTGAAATTTTTGATTGTGTTTCATTGGAATCATCAAATACAAAAATAGGTACTGTGTGATTAAACCTTTTAAAATTTTGAGCATAGGTATTTACAGTGATAGCTATTTGTTGAGACCTATAAGTTGGTATTGATAAAATTGTTTCCATGTTGTTTAATTCTACAATCATTCAAAATTATAAATTTTTAAAATTAAGAGTGCCTGTATTCTAATAGAAGATAATCTTCTATTACAAATTTTTAAATTTGTAAACTTTATAAAGATTATGTCAATTAATCACTATAAAATGAACACAGAATTTTTATAAAAAGTCATTTTTACTCAAACCAAATTACCTAAAACAACAGAACTCAAAACAAACAAAACTATTGTTGCTAAAAATGCTGTAATAAAATAAAATAAAATTCCCCTCTTAAGATTTTTTCCAGTCTTATTTGTCCTTTCAAGTTTATCTTCACCAGAATCAATCATAACTAAAGTTCCTGTTAAAATAAAAATTATCTGAATTATATAAATTCCAATTGAAATTTGCAAATAATATGGGGGAATCATTTTTGTTAAATCAAATATTTGTAAAATAGTGCTTAAATTCCCAATTCCAACATCTCCTCCTAATGAAGTAAGATTCAATCTATTCAAGATAGATGTAATCATTGCAGCTAAACCAACAACAATTCCTGAAAGTAAAGGTGCTAAAAAAGTCATGTTACTTTTCATGTCTGAAACTATTTCTGCAAGCATATCTCTTAGCCTACTAGTGATTTTTTGTATATTTTTTACATATTCTGAGATACTCATAAGGCTTATTGCTGCAATCTTTAATCCTTTTTTTGAAGATTCAATTAAAACCCTCATGCTAGTTGCAATCAAATCGGAAGGGAAATAGATAATTGCACCTCTTCTTGGATCAAATATTGCTCTTTCAACACTCATCCCAATTTGCCTTATATTATAATTAACTAATTTAAAAAAATCCTCTGTCATTAACCCTCTAGAACTTTGAGCAACTTTTCCAAAAACAAGTTCCGGAGGCATGCCATTTCCAATTCTATTCCCTAATTGGAATAAAGAATTATTAAATTCATTTTCAAGCTGTTTTGTTTTTCCTCTTTCTTTAATTAAATCTTTTGTCTTTTTATTAAATGCAATTGCAAAAAATAAAGCTAATCCTAGCGGAATAAACATACTTAAAATTAAAGCACCAATTCCAAAAGGCCCTACACTTCTATCTCCGATTTGTTTAAAATCAAATATTTTTTCATCACCAAAAATACCTAATCCTAACTGTGAAAAAGAATAATCTTTTTGTAATCCTATTAAATCTGGAATAGGAGTGTATTGAAAAATTAAAGGTAATAAACCTATTATAAAAAATGGAAGGCAAATTAGAAAAGCAGTAAAATAAGGTTTTCTAGATTTATATTTAGGATAAAGGGGGTTTTTTTCAAGTAATCCTGATTCACCATATCCTCCGGGTCTTAACATCATAATTTTATCTGTAAGATAAAATACAAAAAAAGGAACTATTAAATTAAATAAAATGAAAATATGGGTCCATTTCAAAAAATCTCCAATCATTGCAGAAGCTAAAGGTAATAATGCTAAGCCTAAAGTTGGTAAAACAACTCCAAGCATGTAAACATTTGTTAGAGGACTTCTAACATTATGAGTAAATCTCAACATTTTATTATATACTCCATCAAGAACAACTTGTAATGTTTTTTCTAAAGTAGAAATTCTTCTAGCTTCATCGGGCTCAAATAAACTACTTTGAATTAGATGAAAAGCTTCAATAAATTCTATTGAATAATCTCTCCAGGTTTCAAGATAATTATCAAGACTTTCTTTCATTGTTGAAAACTTTCCTATTTCAACATTATAAAATACTTTTTTAAAATCAAGTGCAAGAGGGTATTGTAAATGATTTGATGCAAAAGAAATTGCTTTTTCTAGATTAGGTGTATGTCTCATATAAACAACCATATATAAAATTGCAGGAACCATCTGTGAAGAAGCTTTAAGTCTCCAACTATTTGCTAATCTTTTAGGATATTCATTAACAAAATAAAATAAAAATGAAGAAAGGATAATTATTAAAAAGAAAAACAAAAATGGAAAAGCTGCAATACTCCCCCTAATTAAAGCTGTTGCAACTGAAATTAATAGGCCAATAATAAACACACTCACAAAAGCCATAACACTTAAACCTAAAGCCTGAGAGGGAAGAATATTCAGGTGGGCAATTTCTAATTGCCTTTTAACTCTCCCTTCATCTTTTGAAGATATTTTTAATTTTATTATGTTTCCTAAACTTTTAGCCCACTTTTCATATCTTGTAAGTTTAGGGGCCATCTCTTCTTTAAATTTAACATACTCTCTGCTATAATTAGAATTTTTATTAAATGTTTTAATTTGCCCTTCAATTTTAGAACCATACTTTCTTAGAACATCATCTACACCAGGTTTATCTTCCATTTTTTTTCCTCCTTTTATAATAATATTAAGAATAAAAATTAATTAATAAATGTTTGGAGAAAGTTTATTTTTCTATTCTCTTTTTAAGAGCTTTTATTTTATCTCTTAATAAAAGAGCTTTTTCAAAATCCAGATTTTCTGCAGCATTTTTCATATCTGCTTCAAGTTCAATTAAAAGATTGGGTATCTCTTTTTTTGGAATATGTTTTGTATCAGTTACTTCTACTTCTTTTTCCTTTACCGGTTTTATTATTGTTTTTGGAATGATTTCATATTTTTTATTAAAATTAATCTGCAAGTTTCTTCTTCTTTTTGTTTCTTCAATTGCACTAGAAATTGATTCAGTAATATTATCTGCATATAAAATTACATATGATTTAGAGTTTCTTGCAGCACGTCCAATTGTTTGAATTAAACTTTTTGAATCTCTTAAAAAACCTTCTTTATCGGCATCTAAAATACCTATAAATCCCACTTCAGGAATATCTAATCCTTCTCTTAATAAATTTATTCCAACTAAAACATCAAATTTTCCCAGACGTAATTGTCTAATTATTTCAGACCTTTCCAAGGTATCGATTTCAGAATGAAGATATCTTGCTTTTATATTTTGCTCGGCTAGATAATCTGTTAATTCTTCTGCAAGTTTTTTTGTTAAAGTTGTAATTAAAACTCTGTTTTCATTTTTAATTGTAGATAAAATTTCTTTTTTTAAATCATCCATCTGATTTTTTATGGGTCGCACATATACTTTTGGATCAACTAAACCGGTTGGCCTAATAATCTGTTCAACTACTTGTTTTGAATTTTCATTTTCATAGAATCCAGGAGTAGCTGAGACAAATATAGTCTTATTATTTTTCATATATTTTTCAGATTCAATAAATTTTAATGGACGATTATCAAATGCGCTTGGAAGACGAAACCCAAAATCAATTAAATTTTTCTTTCTTGCATAATCTCCGTTATACATCCCATGAAGTTGGGGAATTGTTTGATGGCTTTCATCGATAATTAACAAAAAATCTTTCGGAAAGTAATCTAAAAGACAATAAGGTTTTTCTCCTTTCTTTCTTCTATCAAAATGTCTTGAATAATTCTCAATTCCTTTACAATAACCAGTTTCTTGAATCATCTCTATATCATTTAAGGTTCTTTGTCTTAATCTATGTGATTCTACTAGTCCTAAACTAGGTAATGTTTCTTTAAGTTCTGTTTTTATTGAATCTAATGCTTCTTTTACTTTTTCTTCTGGAATTACAAAATGTCTTGCAGGATAAATAAAAACGTCATCTAATTTTGATATAATCTTTCCAGTATTTTTATCAATTTCAAGGATTTTTTCAATATTATCGCCAAACATCTCAATACGTATAATTTGATTATAATAAGCAGGAATAAAATCAATTGTATCACCTTTTACTCTGAATCTTCCTGGCATTAATTCTGTGTTATTTCTTTCATATTGAATATCAATTAATTTTCTTAAAATACTATTTCTTTTTATCTTAGCTCCTATTTTTAATTGAAAACCTAATCCTTCAAAATTCTCTGGATTTCCTAACCCATAAATACATGAAACAGACGAAACAACAATTACATCAGATCTTGACATTAACGAAGCAGTTGCAGATAATCTCATTTGCTCAATTTTCTCATTAATTTTTGCATCCTTTTCAATATACTGATCACTTGAAGGAATATATGATTCTGGCTGATAAAAATCATAATATGAAACAAAATATTCTACCTTATTATTTGGGAAAAAATCCTTTAATTCTTCATAAAGTTGTGCTGCAAGGGTTTTGTTATGAGCAAGAACAAGTGTTGGTTTTCCATAATTTTTTATAACATTTGCCATTGTAAATGTTTTTCCTGAACCTGTAACTCCTAAAAGTGTTTGAAGATTATATCCCTTCTTTAAACCCTCATTTAATTTTATAATTGCTTCTGGTTGAGATCCTTGGGGTTTAAATGATGCTTTTAAATTAAATTTCATTTGAACATATCTTTTTTTCTTAAAAGTTTATTATATGATATTGCAAACCTATGAGCTTCATTTCTTATCTTTTGAATTAACCTCAATGCTTCATTTTTTTTATTGAGTTTTAAAGGTTTATTATTTTCAGGAATATAAATCTCTTCAAACCCTTTTGCAATTGAGATTATTGGAATTTTTAAGTTTAATTTTTCTAATTCATTTTTTGCAAAATTTAATTGAGCAATTCCTCCATCAATTATAATTAAATTTGGAAAGGGGAGTTTCTCCTTAATTAGTCTTGAATATCTACGTTTTACAACCTCTGCTATTGCTCTAACATCATCAATACCTTCAACTGTTCTAATCTTAAACTTTCTATAATTTGTTTTATCAGGAATAGCGTTTCTAAACTGCACTAAGGATGCAACAGTTGATGTGCCCGATAGATGAGATATATCAAAACATTCTATAACTGCAGGAATCTCTTCTAGATTTAATTTCTTTTTTAATTCTTCTAATCTTTTAGAATCTCCAAGAAATGATAATTCAATATTTTTTAAAACTAAACTCAAAAGTTCTTTTTTTTCTCCTTTTTTGGGAACTTCTGTTATTACCTTATTTTTTCTTAATTTTTTTAAATAAGATAAAATTGTAGAATCAACAGACTTGGGAACAATTATCTGTTTTGGTATAGGATTATTAGAATAATATTGTACTAGAAATTCCTCAAAAAAACTATTAGAATAATCAAATTCAAATTCTTGTTTATTTTCAAGAATTCCCTTGTAAACATTAAAAAGCATTAGATAAACTTTTTTATCTTTTACTAAATAATTAATTATATCTTCATCATATTTCTTTTGCCTTTCCATCATCTGCTTATCTTTTAATGTTTTAATTGATTCTATTTGATCTCTTAGTTCAATTGCTTTTTCAAAATTAGAATTGCTTGATGCACTCTTCATCTTCTCTTCCAAAATCCTTGTAATTTTGGAACTTTTTCCATTTAAAATAGGCTCTACTAAATTTATTCTCTCTTTATAATTTTTTTTAGATATTCTGTTAATGCATGGAGCAGAACATAAATCAAGATGATATCTTAAACAGGCTTTTTTTGGAAGTTTTTTGCAAGTTCTTATTTGAAATGTTTTTTTTAAAACATATAAAATATAATCTCTAGAATTTGCAGAAACAAACGGACCAAAGAATTTAGAATTCCCTATTCTTTTTCTTGCAACAAGTAATCTTGGAAAATCTTCTTTGGTTAATTCAATATAAGCATATCTTTTAGAATCCCTTAAATTAATATTATATTTTGGATTATTTTTTTTAATTAAATTGTTTTCTAAGATTAGAGCTTCAACCTCGTTTCTAGTTGCAATAAAATCAATATCTTTAATTAAAGATATTATTAAATTAGTTTTTGGATCATGATCTTTTTTACTCAGATAATTAGATACTCTTTTTCTAAGATTTTTTGCTTTTCCAATATAGATTATCTTTTTATTTTTATCAATAAATAAATAACATCCAGGACTTGTAGGTATTGAATTAATTTGTATCATAAAAACTCCTTTAGATATTTTCCCGTATAACTTCTTCTATTTTTAACAAGTTCTTCCGGTGTACCAATACCTACAATACTTCCCCCTTCATCACCTCCTTCAGGACCTAAATCAATTATATAATCTGCGGATTTAATAATATCTAGATTATGTTCAATTACCAGAATTGTATTTCCTTTATCAACTAATCCATTTAAAACTTTTATTAATTTTCTAACATCATGGAAATGAAGGCCTGTTGTGGGTTCATCAAGTAAATAAAGTGTTCGTCCGGTCCCTCTTTTTGCAAGTTCTCTTGTTAATTTTATTCTTTGTGATTCTCCCCCTGAAAGAGTTGTTGAACTTTGACCAACCTTAATATAACCTAAACCTACTTGATTAAGAGTTTCTAATTTTGTTCTTATGCTTGGAATAAACTGAAAAAGATTTAATGCTTCTTCAACAGTCATATCTAAAACATCTGCAATCGATTTTCCTTTATATCTAATTTCTAAAGTTTCATGATTATATCTCTTTCCCTTGCATTCTTCACATTCAACATAAACATCGGGTAAAAAATTCATTTCAATTTTAATTGTCCCCTCACCTTGACATTTTTCACATCTTCCTCCTTTAACATTAAAGCTAAATCTTCCCATAGGATATCCTTTAAGTTTTGCTTCTTTTGTTTCAGAAAAAAGTCTTCTAATTTCATCAAAAACCTTTGTATATGTTGCAGGGTTAGATCGTGGTGTTCTTCCAATAGGACTTTGATCAACAATAACTACTCTATCAATATATGCATCTGTATAAATCCCTTCGTGTTTTCCCGGTTTTATTTTTGAATTATTAAGTTTTTGCATTAGTCCTTTATATAGAATCTCATTAATTAAAGTAGATTTTCCAGAACCTGAAACCCCTGTAATAACATTTAATACTTGTGTTGGAATTTCAATATCAATATTTCTTAGATTATTTTCCTTGCATCCTTTTAATTTTATTGGGACATTTGGTTTTCTTCTTAATTTAGGTGTTTCAATAAACTCTTTTCCGGATAAATATTGTCCTGTTAAAGAATGAGGATTCATTTCTATTTCTTTTGGATTTCCATAAGCAACAATCTTTCCCCCATGAATTCCTGCACCAGGACCTACATCAATAACATGATCTGCTTTTCTAATTGTATCTTCATCATGTTCTACAACAATTAGGGTATTTCCTAAATCTCTTAATTTATGCAAGGTATCAATTAATTTTTGATTATCTCTTTGGTGAAGACCAACTGAAGGCTCATCTAAAATATACAAAACACCCATTAAATTTGAACCAATTTGAGTTGCAAGCCTTATTCTTTGAGCTTCTCCTCCTGACAAAGTTCCAGAACTTCTAGATAAAGTTAAATAACCTAAACCAACTCTTTCTAAAAAACTAAGACGTTCTCTAATTTCCTTTAATATTTGCCTTGCAATTTCTTCTTGTTTTTTGGTCAAATTAATATGATTAAAAAATACAATTGCGTCTTTTATTGACAAATCAGTTATATCTATTATTGATTTACTCCCAATTTTTACTGCCAATATTTTTTGTTTTAGTTTTTTTCCATCACATACAATACACGGAGTAATTCTCATAAATTTTTCAAGATGTCTTTTTCTATAATCTGATTCTGTTGATTTGTATAATCTTTCTGATTGATGAATTACTCCTTCCCATCCATTTTCAAAATTCATACTCGCTCCAGTTGACCATTTCCCTTTAATTTCTTGTTTAGCTCCATATAATAAAACATTTAGCTGTTTTTTTGTAAATTTTTTAAACGGAGTATGTAATTTAAATCCAAATTTTTTACCAATTACCCTTAGTTGTTCTGCTCTCCATGAAAGATCTAATTTCCCATAAATTGCAATCCCTCCTTCCATTATGCTTAATGATTTATCAGGAATAACTAATTCAGAATCAAAATCCATTTTTATTCCCAGTCCATGACAAGCTTCACAGGCTCCAAAAGGACTATTAAAGGAAAACATTCTAGGTTGCAGTTCTTCGAAAGCAATTCCGCATTTTGGACAAGTCATTTTTCCAGAATAAAGCTTTTCTTTATTATTACTAAGAACAATAACAAGCCCATTGGATTTTATTATTGCATTTTCTACTGCCTCGTATAATCTAGATTCATCTTTGGTATTTAACCTATCTATAATAATATCAATATCATGTTTTTTATATCTAGTAAGCATGATTTTTTCATCTGTTCTAAATATTTTTTTATTGACTCTAACTCTTGAATATCCCTCTTTATTTAAATCCTTAATTAATTGTTCATAAGTTCCTTTTTTCTGGAGAATTATTGGAGAAAGAATAGTTATTTCCCCACTAAAATCCTCTAAAATTCTCTGCGAGATTCTAACTGGAGATTGTGCCTCTATTTTTAATCCATGAATAGGGCAATGAGGAATACCTACCCTTGCAAATAAAAGCCTCAAATAATCATAAATTTCAGTAGCAGTTCCAACAGTACTTCTAGGATTTTTGGAGGTTGTTTTTTGTTCAATTGAAATTGCGGGACTTAATCCTTCAATTGAATCAACATCTGGTTTATTCATAAGCCCTAAAAATTGCCTTGCATAA
Organism: Candidatus Pacearchaeota archaeon; assembly: GCA_002731115.1. Classification (GTDB taxonomy): domain Archaea; phylum Nanobdellota; class Nanobdellia; order Pacearchaeales; family GW2011-AR1; genus NP1466. Next base: position 137,865 of record PBZO01000001.1, on the reverse strand, counting down.
GCAGATAAAGATTCAACATAACGCCTTTGTCCTTCTGCATAAAGTGTATCAAATGCGATAGTTGATTTACCTGATCCAGAAAGCCCTGTTATTACAATAAACTTATCTCTAGGAAACTCTATACTAATATCTTTAAGATTATGTTCTCTTGCTCCCTTAATTTTGATGTTCTTCATTTTTTGGAATTTTGAATTTATAGAAGTTGATTAAAAAGGAATAAAATGGATAGTTATAAAGTTTTCTAAGAATGAAAAAGTGATAAATCTACACCAATAATATTCATCTCTTACCTTTAAAATAAAAAAAGCAAGAACTAAACCCCAAACAAATAATTATGGCAACCATGTTTACCTCGACCTCATATTTCCCTTTATCTATCTTTCATGGACTTTCTTTTTAGAAATTAATCAAATAATATATTTCTTATAAGATTATATTTTTCTTCTTTTAATTTCTTCATTAAGCCATTTTTGCCATTCTGGAAAAACTCTCTCACTTAAAGGTAAACCAATTTCTTGCCTTATTTTATCTGAAATTTTATGAAAAGAACCATTAGATAAAACATTAAATCCAGATTCTAAAATATTATCATTTCCTGTTTTTTTTGCAACATCGACAATTTCTTTTTTTATCTTTGCTCTTAATAAAATATTATCATAAACAGCATCCCAGTTTCCAGCCCATCCCTTTACATTTGATGCTATATCTTTAATAATTTCACTATCCCCATTAATTAAATCTCCGCTAGATTCTAATTCATCTTTTTCAACATTATATTTTAATAAATCAATAAATCCTTTTTCTTCCTGGGGGTCCTTTTTCCAGTGTTTTCTAATCTCTGTTATTTGTAAAAGTCTTCTCCAAGAATGTAATCCATCAGGAGATTTTATTGGATTTGCAACTGCAATTATGTCTGTTGCTTTAAAACTAGTAGAAGGAACTTCTAAATCATTTACAACTCTATCATACACTCCATAAGGACTTGCTCCATGTATTGTTCCTGCAACAACATTTGCAAGAGCTCCTACTCTCATTGCTTCATATAATGCTTTAGCTTCTACACTTCTAACTTCTCCAACAATTAAAGAACTATCCCCTAATCTTAAACTTGTTCTTATTCCTTCATCAGCTCCAATTTCTGTAGTTGTTTTTAATAAAGAAGACCTAACTTTCATTCTCAAAATATCATATTTTAATTTTCTTAATGAATCAACCGGCAATTCTAAAGTATCTTCTAAAACAATAATTCTATATCTAGGGATTATTTCAAGCATTAAACTTCCAAGCAAAGATGTTTTACCAGAACTTCTAGTTCCTGCAACTAAAAGAGTTCTTGAACCATCAATTAAAAAACTAAGAAGACCTGCGGCTAAAGGATTTATCATTTTATTTTTAATAAAAAGAGGCAATGTCCAAGGTTCTTCTCTATGCCGTCTTATTGCATAAGCTAATCCATCGGGGGAGAGAGGTCTTTGAATTATTGCAATTCTTGCATTTATTTTTCCAATACTTAATTGTGTATCTAAAATAGGATTTGCTTCATCTAGAGGTCTTCCAGAAATCATTCTAAATTTTGCTGCCCATGAATCAGCATCCTCTTGGCTTGGAAGAATATTGGTTGAACATTCATCATAATCTTGATGTCTTAAAAAAATATTTACTAAGGGAATTGGCGCATTTAAAACAATATCTTGAAGTTTTTTATCTTGAAGTAAAACTTCTAATAAACCAAAACCAATTGTATGTCTTACAAGAATTGTTGCTAATTTATTTGTATCAGAATAATTTAATTTTATCCCTTTTGTTTGGGATAAATCTTGTAATAAATCCTTAGAAATATTAAAAAAAACATATCTTGTTCTTTCAGTATCTATAAACTCTTCTGCTCTTGGCTGATGTTCTATTAAAACTCTTTTTGCTAAATTAAGCAGCATATTATGGTCTTCACTTAAGGAATTTTCAGGAGGAATTAGATGATATATCAATTTTGATTCATCTTTCTTTTTTAAAATTGTAACTAAAGACTTATCGTAACTTTCCTGGGCAATATTATACTGATCTATAATCTCTGCATCTTTGGGCAAATCAAAAACAAGTCTTGTAAAAGTAAAATTAGGAATTATATCTGGCTTAAAAATTCTATGATAAATCTCTCTATCTCCTTTTTGATATTTTTCTAAATAAGGAAAAACTTCCTGAATCAATTTGGTTTTTTCAAATAAATTAAAAATTCTTTCAAGAAGATGGATATAATTTGTCTGATCTGTTTTGGATCGTGCATCTACTTTTTCTAAAAAAATCTTTGCTTCAATAATAATTTTCTTAAATTCATGGTATGCCGCAATAGGATCCTGTTTTAATAAAAAAAGGAATGAAAAAATATGATTATATCTCTGGGAGAAAAATTGTTCATTATTTGTAATTAATTTTTCTTGTGATAAAATTTTCTCTTGTTTAATTAAATAAATATAGAATTGAGCAATTTCTAATAAATACGAAGTTTCTTTGAAATCATAATTGTAATTTTTTTGTTGAACAAAAACAAGCCTAGAAACATTTGGATTCTCTATTAAAATATCAATTGTTCTTCCCATAATCTCTGGAGAATCAGAAAGACTAGGTACATATGAAGCTCCCAAGTAATTAACATAAATAACATCTTCTCCGCCTTCCCTTTTAACTTCATAAGAATACAGGGGGGTTCCCTCTTTAAATTTCATAAATAAAAAAAGAAGAACTAGTTTAAAATATTTTGTATAAGAAATAGCAACAAATTTAAACCTGTTTTATTTAATTCTTTTATGGTTGAAGAACAATTAAATTCGCCCACAGGGGAATTTAGAGATATAAATATTAAAATTAGAGATTTGGAAGAAAAACAGAGAATCTTGAAAGATAGGCTTCTTTTAATAGGTCAAAATCTTATAGAAATAAAAGAAAGAGGCAATCAAAATACTTTAGAAATAAAAAAAGATATTGAAATTCTTAAACAAAATATAGAGAGAACAACGTCTTTTTTGGAAATGGCTTCTAGTGAATTTTCAAAATTTGCTAGAAAAGAAGATTTAGAAATTTTGTCAAAACAAGCTAAAATGTTCCAACCAATGGAATTTGTAAGAAAAAAAGATTTAGAAAAAATTAATAATTAAAATGGGTATTTTAGATCAAGTAACACAAATGAGAAATCAAGGAAAACCTGATGAGGAAATTGTAAATAATTTGCAACAACAAGGAATTTCTCCTAGGGAAATAAATGATGCTCTTAGTCAGGCAGAAATAAAAAATGCTGTTTCTGGAACAGAAAATGCTAATATGCAACCATCAATTATGGAGAAATCATCTTCCCCTCAAGCACCTTATGCTCCTCAAACTCAAGAGGTGGGAAATCAAGAAATCTATACTCCTCAACCCCAACAAGAGTATGTTCAACAAGATGGAGCTTATCAACCAGATACCTATGGAGAATATTCTCCTCAGGGAATAGATAATACAGATAATATAATTGAGATAGCAGAACAAGTATATTCAGAAAAAATACAAAAAATACAAAAACAGGTAGAAAATATGAATGAATTTAAAACACTTACCCAAACAAAGATAGAGAATATTACAGATAGATTAAAGAAAATAGAAACAACAATTGATAAATTACAAATTGCAATTCTTGAGAAAGTAGGTTCTTATGGAGAAGATTTGGGAAGTATAAAAAAAGAAATGGGAATGATGCAAGATTCATTTGGAAAAATGGTAAATCCAATAGCAAATAGGATAGAAAAAAGAAATATAAATCAACCAAGAAATTCAAAATCAGTTTTACAATCTTCACGTATTTCTAAGACGAATGCCCCTGTTAAAACAATAAAAAAGATTTCTAGAAGGAAATAAGATTATTTTATTGGTTCCATTGCGTTTTTAAGGAAATTAGAAAAAATTGTCTCTGCTGAGGAAGAAGATTTATTTATATTAAGTATGGCTAAAATAATAACACCAAAACCCACCCAAAATGCAACTCTTGCCCAATTATCATACCACCAAAATCCTGCAGACCATCCCAAAGCTCCGGCAGTTTGTACTAAAATTGTAATTAAAATAATTGTTCCAACCCCAAAAATAATATAACCGAACCATGCTTCCTTTCCTGGAGAAAAAAGACCCATAATTAATATAAGAACTAAAATAATAGCCAAACCAACCCCTAATCTTGGAAAAATTTCAGCAAAAAATCTAGGAACAAACTCAAATTGCAATGCCATTAAGGATACTGTCAAAGAAATAATTGGGCTAATTGATTTATTGCTATCAAAAAGTCCTGTGATTGATAAAATTCCATTAACAATTGCAAAGATTAATAAAAAAGGTAGAAGATAACTAAATACCCCCATTTGTTCTGCCTGCGACAATATATTTCCAATTTCCCCCCCATAATAATTATATGAAGCTAATGATATTAATCCCTCCAACATATAACTCATTAGAATATTTTGTTTAAATATGTTTCTAAACTATTCTTAATCTTTAGATTTTCTTAAAACTAAGGCAATAGCAATAGCAATTACTACAACAAATGCTACATTTGTCCAAAGAGTATTACTCCAACTTTGGTTAAATAATAAATCAATTGCGCCCATATCAATTCCCATCGACCAAAAAATAGCAGCAATAACAGCAACTATAACAACTCCCATTAAAACATTCTCCATGTTGCCTCCAATTTCTACTTTCCCTTTAATAAATCCCCAGAGTAACAATGCTACAAAAACTACAACAAGTGCTACTGTTAAGAATAAAATAAGATTTCCAACAATTTCCTTTGGATGAACCGCACTTACAAAGATTAAACCTACAACAAAAGAGACAATAGCATTAATTTGATGTTTTCCATCCCCAAGAATTTTTGTTTTTTCAAGAATTCCATATAAAACTGCAAAAATTAATAAAAAAGGTAAAGCAAACTGGGTAAAAATCCAATGTTGAAAAATAGTCTCTTGTACCATATCAAAGTTTATGCTAATTCTTCAGAAACTTCTCCGGTATCAGACTCCGGAGTAGGTAATGCAGATTTATTTATTATAAAAATATCGCTAATAGCCTTTACAAACTGGTGTGGAATTATTACACCTCTTGCTCCACTAATTAGAGACATCATATTTCCACTAACTTTTATTCTCCATCCATCAATTTTATTTTCATGTAAATTAGCTTCTTCTACTTCTCCAAAATAATCTCCAGAATCAGTATAAACTTTTACACCAATTACTTCTGTTATCTTTTTTACTCTCATACTAAAACCAGCATAGACTTATTTATAAATATTTCGTCATTTAAACATATTTGATAAAGTTATTTTTAAAATCCATAAAAGATAATCTTAAATATAAACCTTATATATTAATCTAATGAAAAAATGCCCCTCTCATAAAATAGAAATATTAAAAACAAGAAAAATTATTTCATGTGATAAATTAAAATTTCCATGGAAACAAGATTCAAAAGGTTACTTTCTTATAAAAATTGAAAACAATAAAATCTGTTGTGGATTTGTAAATAATAAACACAAAATGATTATTGAATTAAGAGGGAAAAATACGGATAAAATGATAAAAGAAATTGCAAAGAGAAAACTATGTAATTTAGAAAATATGGGTTATATTGCATCTGAATTAATGACTGCAAAAAATTGTATTAAATCAAAAAAAAGATATATCCAACGTTAATTTAAATAATATAACAATATTTATAAAAAATAATTATCTTAATTAAATATGTTAAATAAAAAAGAAATAACTGCAATTTTAATTGTAACATTAGTTCTTGCATTTACAATAAGTTTAATGAAAACCTTGAATATTTTTTTATATTCTTTAATTGCAGTCTTCCTTATAATTATTATAAATATAATTGCGAAAAAGGTTGCTAGTTATTATCTTGATTCAGAAATAGAAATAAAATTATGGGAAATTAAAAGATATGGATTTAAACCAAGGAGATATTTTAAAAATCCTTTTCCAGCAGGAATATTTCTTCCAATAATCTTTATAATATTTTCATTAGGATACTTCAAATGGATGGCTTCATTAATATTTGATGTAAAACCAAAAACATATAGGGCAGCAAAAAGACATGGCCTTTATAATTTTTCAGAGATGACAGAAGATCATATTGGACTTATTGCATCCGCAGGAATTCTAGTTAATTTAATTTTTGGCATAATTGGGTATTTGATTAATTTTCCAGAATTTGCAAAACTAAATATCTATTATGCATTTTTTAATATGCTTCCAATAGCTGATTTAGATGGAAACAAAATATTTTTCGGAAGTATAGTAATTTGGAGTTTTTTAGCTGTTTTGGTTTTAATTGGATTAGGATATATCTTTTTATTAGTCTAATATAAAACTATTTATACCCCTAACAACTTTTTGGATTATGCCCAAAAAATTTCTAAAAAACATAGAACCTAGAGAATATCAACAAAAAATATATGATACTTGTCTAAGAAATAATTGTTTAGTTGTTCTTCCAACAGGACTTGGAAAAACTCTTATTGCATTAATGCTTACAATAAAAAGAATGGAAGAATTTCCTGGTGAGAAAGTTGTTTTTCTTGCTCCAACAAAACCCTTGGCAGAACAGCATCTAACTTCATTTAAAAAACATCTTCCAGAATTATTTGCAGATTTTCAATTATTCACTGGAAAAGTAAAGGCAGAAGAAAGAAAGAAAAACTGGAAAACATCAGATATAATCTTCTCAACCCCCCAATGTATCGCAAATGACTTAAAAAATAGAATTTATGATTTAGAAGAAGTTTGTTTATTAATAGAGGATGAAGCTCATAGGTGTTTAAAAAATTATGATTATAATTATGTTGCTCAACAATACCAAAAACAATCAAAACATCAAAGAATTCTTGGATTAACTGCCTCTCCGGGAAGTGAAAAATCAAAAATAAAAGAAATTTGTAAGAATCTTTCTATAAGAGAGGTTGAATTAAGAACAAGGGATAGTATTGATGTTAAACAATATCTCCAAGAATTAGAATTTAAAAGAGTAAATATAGAACTCCCTAAAGAATTTGAAGAAATACAATATACTTTAAAAAAAATACTCAATAAATATATTGAAGAATTAAGATTAAGGAAGGTTCTTTTTGGACCTTCATCAAAAACCGGACTTATAGCTCTTCAAAAAAAGATAATGGGAAGTTTAGCAAGAGGTAACAGAAATTTTAATTATATGTTAGGAGTAAGTGCATGCGCTCAGGCAATAAAAATTCAACATGCATTAGAACTTTTAGAAACTCAAACATTATCAAGTTTTAATAAATATTTGAAAAATTTATTAAATCAGGCAAAAAACAGGCAAAGCAAGGGTGTTGTAAAACTTGTTGCAAAACCTGAATTTAATTTTATATATTCAAAATCAAATGAATTATTAATTAAAAATATAGAACACCCTAAACTAGAAGAGCTTGAAAAAATTATAAAACAAGAAAAATTAAAAAATGATAAACTAAAAATTATTGTATTTACTCAATTTAGAGATACAGCGACAATTATTTCAAAAAAACTTAATAAAATTAAAGAAATAAACTCAAAAATATTTATCGGGCAAACAAAAAAGGCGGATATTGGTTTAAGTCAAAAAGAACAAAAAAAGATACTAGATGAATTTCGTTTAGGGAAAATAAATGTGTTATGTGCTACTTCAATAGGGGAAGAAGGATTAGATATACCTGAAGTCAGCATTGTTATCTTTTATGAAGCCATTCCCTCTGCAATAAGAACAATTCAAAGAGCTGGAAGAACGGCTAGATTAAAAAAGGGGAAATTAATAATGCTCATAACAAAAAAAACAAGGGATGAAAATTTCTTTTATGTTTCTAAAATTAGAGAGAAAAAAATGCATTCTGCAATAGATTCAATAAAAAAAGAATTGTCTAATGAGAATAATTTAGAACACCAAGAAAAACTAAGATGAAACCAATATTAGATATATTTTCAAGAAGAAAATCTTTAATTAAAAAAGAAAAATCCAAAGTTATAATTGATTATAGGGAGAAAAATTCATTAGTTCCTTCTGAACTTGTTAATTTTGGATTAGAAATTGAATTTAAAGCATTAAAAGTTGCTGATTATATTATAAAAGATGTTGTAATAGAAAGAAAAACAGTTTCTGATTTTATATCTTCTATTATAAATAGAAGATTTCTAAATCAAATTATGGAACTCCAACAATTTGAGAATAAATTGATAATTATTGAAGGAATAGAGGAACAAGAACTTTATAATGATTCAGAAGAAAAAATAGGAATGCATCCAAATGCTATAAGAGGCTTCTTACTCTCAATACTTCTTAAATATAAAATTCCACTAATTTTTACAAAAAACTATAAGGATACTGCACAATTTATCTCAGTTCTTTCAAAAAAGAAATCAAAAGAAATTCCATTAAATGCAAGAAAAAAATCTTTTAATAAAAAAGAGCAAAAACAGTATATATTGGAAGGATTTCCGGGAATTGGGCCAAAGATTTCAAAAAAACTTTTAAAAAAATTTAAAACAATAAAAGAAATAACTAACGCTTCAAAAGAAGATTTACAAGAAGTTATTGGGAAAAAGGCTGGAATTCTAAGAAAAATTATTGATGAGAAATATTAACTAAAAAGTGTTCTAAAATTTTTCTCATAAAAATCATCAATCTCATAGGTTGGCTATTCCTCCTGCCATATTATAATTTTCTCTTGCTTTAGAAATTAAACTCCTTAACTTTAATTTATAATCAATCCTCATTGAAATATGATAAAGAAACCCTTATAGGGGAATAATCCTCGCTTAAATTAAAATGATTTAAATCTTTCAAGAATCTTATACTTTGGCCCTTCTCTTGTTAATTCGGATTTCATTAAAACAAATTCATTGACTTCAAAGTCTAAATTCCTAAAATTAATTTTTTTAAGTTCTTCGATTAATTCTTCCTTATTAATAATAAACTTAACTCTTGCAGTTGTAATATGCGACTCAAATTTTTTAAAATCGGAGGGAAATTTTGAAAGTTTGCTAGAAATTTGTTTCTGTAATTTTTCAATTTTATCAGATATTAAATCTACCCAGATAACTTTAATAAATCTTTCATTATTAAAAACTCCTATTTTTCCAATTCCACAATTAAACTTCTCAAATTTTATTTCCCTTAATTCTTTTTTTGTTTCTTCTATTTCTTCTTCAGAAATACTTCCCAAAAATTGCAAAGTTAAATGTAGATTTTCTTTATTAACAAATTTTCCATTAAATAAATTCTTTTTTTGTAAATTTTCAAATTCATGAAAAACCTTTGATTTTACATGTTCGGATAATTTAAGGGCAACAAAACATCTCATTTTATATTAACTCCCCTAGAATCTTGGCTCCTAATTTTACCGTTAAATTATTTTTATCTTTACAAGGGTTAATCTCAACAATATCTATAGCCTTAAGATTTTTAATTTTATTGATTCTTTGAATTAAATATAGAAACTCTCTGCTTGTCAATCCTCCTGATTCGGGATATCCTGTAGCCGGGGCAAATGTAGGGTCTATTACATCTATATCAATAGAAACATACAACTCCTTCCTATTTGAGAATTCCATAATAGAATCACAAGTTTCTTGTAAATCTTCTGTTAATTGATTTATTGATATTTTTTTTATATTATTTTCTCTTAAAAATAGATTTTCCTTAGAATCGGCGTTTCTGACTCCCACTAAAAGTATATTTTCTTTTGGAAAACCAAATTCAATTAAAGCTCTAAGCCATTCTTCATGTGTTGGAAATTTGTTATCTACTGGCTTCATGCAATCTGGATGAGCATCAAATATGATAAGACAGGGCTCTTTTTTAGAATCGTTACAATAATCTAGAAATGCTTTTGTTGTAGAATAACTAATAGAATGATCTCCTCCTAGAAAAATTGTTTTTGGTTTTAATTCAAAAGAATCATATGAATTTTTATAAATTAATTTATTAGTTAATTCAAGATTCTTATTATCTAAATGTATTTCTTCTAAATCTAGAGAATCAACGTTAATTGGTTTTCCCTGTTCAGTTGAATAAATTTCTTTTAAAGATTTTAAAATAGCATTTCCTGCTTTTTCACAACCATTTGTTTTTCCTAAACCATTAATCCCTGGAACCTTCACAATAAACATACAAAAAATTAGAATAAAAGGTTTTTAAGACTTTTGAAGTATTATCTTCAAAATGTATCTAGAAAATTTTTATTAATTAATCTTCGGGAACAAGAGCAAAAAAACTATATTTTTTAATCTTTGCTAAATCTTTTACATCTTTTAATTGGACTTCAGAAATATTCTTTTCAAGTTCATAAAACTTTTCGGCATTTCCATCTATCTCATAACGGAGTAAATTAATCATCTGATTTTGAGAATCTTCCATAGAAATCTGGTGATTTCCAATAATTTGTTCTTTAACTTGATTAAGTTCTTTTTCATCTAAATCTTTTGAAACTTTTTCAAATTCATCTAAAATAAGTTTCTTAACAATATCCACGTTTTCTTTTGAAGTCCCAACATAAATTAAATTAAATGCAAAATCTCTATTTATATCTGAATCTCCTTTAACTGCATAGGCTAAATTTCTTTTTTCACGAATTTCGCTAAAGAGTCTGGAAGACATCCCTTCTGCAGTTAATGTGCTAAGAACTTGTGCGGCATAAGATTTATTATTATCTGTCAAAGGTACGTGATATGCAAAAACTAAATTAGCTTGATCTATTCCTTTTCTTTCTTCAATATTAGATTCGTTCTTTAAATTAACCTTAAATTTAGGCACTTTCCCTTTTTCATCACCAAAATTTTTTTCGGTGAATTGAATAATTTCTTCAAAATCAGCATCACCTACAATACATAAAATCATATTGTTTGGCCTATAAATTTCCTTAAATTTATCAACCATTTTTTGTTGGTTAATCGAGTTCATTGTTTGATGAGTGCCTGCTAAACACATTCCTAAAGGTTTTTCATAAAGATTTGCTTGAATTTTTTCAAAAACATGAAGTCGAGGATTATCCTTGTACATTTTAATTTCTTCAAAAATAACTTTTCTTTCTTTTTCTAACTCCTTGGAATCAAATTTTGGATTTTTTATCATATCACTTAAAACATCCAAAGCAGTACTCAAGTATTTACTTGGCATCTTACACCAATAGGCTGTAATTGATTCGCTTGTAAACCCGTTTAATTCTCCTCCTTTCTTTTCAATTTCTTCAGCAATCTTTTTTGTATCTCTTGTAGGAGTTCCTTTATACAACATGTGTTCTATAAAGTGAGAAATTCCCCTTTCTTCTTCTGATTCATTGATTCCCCCATTTCTAACTGCAAATACAACGCTTACAACAGGTATATCTCTTTTTTCAAAAAGAAGGGTCATGCCATTCTTCAAAACTTTTCTGCAGAATTTTGGTTTCATTTTATACAAAAAAGGTAGGAGTATATAAATTTATTTATTAAAAGAAATATATCTTTCACCACCTAATTCAAAATCATCAATTAGGTTGAAATTTTCTTCTAAAAAATTAATAATCCAATTTCTCTTAACTTTAATTTTTTTTCTTTTAATCATGCTCTCTGTCGCAAAACTAATTACAATTCTTTCAACTAAAGGAGCAATTTCTAAAATTAATTTCTTAGAATAATCCCTTTTTAACCTCTCTAATGAATCTATTGTCTTGAATAAGAATATTATTCTTGGTTCTTTTGTTTTTTCAATTAATTTTTTAACATTCTCTAATTCGAACAAACTTAAATGAACTGCTTTTCCATTAATTTTCTCCTTTTCAAAATAATTATTCATTAAACTAACTAGTTGTCCCATGGATTCAAGAGCAATATAACTAATGTGGGGTATAATTTTCTTAAAATATTTATAACTAAACCCATTGATCCCCGCGCCCAAATCAATAATACTTAATTTTTTACCTAATCCCTTAAAAAGCCTCCCATAAACTTCCTCATAAAAATTAAATCTTTCTCTTGTTGAAAGGTGTTTTTTTAAAATCCACTTTGGAGACTTATTTTTTAAAGATAATATTTTTTGGCTTGTAAAAGCTGAAAAAACCTTTCGCAATAAATTCCGAGTAAATTTAATTTCCTCTTCATCCACATAACCTCTCTTATTAAAATGCTCAAAAGCTAATTCAACATCCTTTTTTGGTAACTGGGAAAATTCTTTTTTTAAAATTATTTTATTAATTAGTTCTTGTTTATTCATTTTTTATTTTTTTAAATATTTAATTACCCTACAATAAACATCATCTACTTTAATTGCAGATATTGCTTCAATATCCTTAGACCTTTTATATAGATACTTTTCTAATAAGGGGCCAGGGATTTTAATTGCCTTATTGTAACCATAAATTTCTTGAGGAGGCGTACAATTAAATAAAATAACTAATTTCTTTTTCAAAGCAAGAGCAAGATGCATTCCCAAGGTATCTCCACAAACAACTAATTCGCAATTATTTATTTCATCAATGTGTTCTTTTAAAGTTCCTTTAATTTCTAAAAACTTAACCCTATATGTTTCTTCTAATTTCCTCTTTAAAGTTTCATATCCGTTCCAGGCTTTATTTGGCCAAATTCCTGTACAAATATTAATTAATCCAATATTCCCTTTAACTTTTTCTAATTTCTCTGGAATAATACCTATATCATATTCTTGCCCCCTCCACCTTTTTCCAATCATTTCAATTAAAATTTGGGGAACAGATTTAATATTTTCTTTTTTTAGTTCATCCGCTCTTTTCTTTCCAAATTTACTTGATAGAGACATATCAAACCAATAAGAACTTTCTTTAGTATAATTAATATTTTCATTAGAATCCAAATAAACTCCAATTAATCTTTTTGTTTTAATTTTTTTAACAATTTCCAAGACTTCTTTTTCTTCATCCAAACTAATTACTAAATCGAAATCTTCCCCTTGTAATTTTGATAAATCTTTATTACTTTCAATAAAATATTTCCTTGATATTTTTGAAGAATTCAACAAATCCCCTGCATTAGTTTTGCTTAACCAGTAAATTTCTCCAATTAATTCACTTAATAACACTGTTGTTCTTACAACATCTCCTAATGCCCCTAATTTTATAATTAATATCTTCATTAAATTTTTATAGGGATGTTGATTTAAAAATTAAATGGCATCCACAAATCAGTCTCCCGCATACCAAAAAGCGCAGGGAAAATTTCTTTTAGCTTTAACAGATAAGGAAAGAATAGGGGCATTAGAAGAAATGATCAAGGAATGCCCCAAACATAAAAGCAGCGAAAATATGCTTGCAAATCTAAAAACCCGTTATAAGAAACTAAAAGAAAAAGTAGAAAAATCAAAAAAATCTGGCAAGTCAAACAAAATTGGAATAAAAAAAGAAGATATGCAAGCAGTTTTAATTGGTTTTACAAATACGGGAAAATCTTCTCTGCTTTCTATTTTAACAAATGCACATCCAAGAATATCTAATCCCGAATTTACAACAACCTATCCTATAATTGGTATGATGGGTTATATGGGAACTAATATTCAAATTATAGAAATTCCTGCAATAGAGTCTGAATCTTATGATAAGGGCATTGTTAATACGGCAGATACTATCTTAATTTTAGTAACAAAATTAGAACAAATAACTAAGATTCAAGAAAAATTAACGAAAACTCCTGGAAAGAAGCTTATTATTTTTAGTAAAATAGATTTATTAACAGAAAACGAAAAAAGAAAAATGGCTGCAACCCTGGAATCAAAAAAATATAACTTTATCTTAATTTCTACTAAAACAAGGGAGGGAATTGATGAATTAAAAAATAAAATTTTTGAAAGCTTTGATAAAATAAGAATCTATACTAAAGAACCTGGAAAAGAAAAATCAAAAAAACCAATAGTTCTTAAGCCAGATTCGACTATAAAAGAAGTTGCAGAAAAAATCCTAAAAGGATTCTCTAATAAAGTCAAAGAAACAAAAATATGGGGACCTTCATCAAAATTTTCAGGGCAAAAAGTAGGATTAAACCATAAACTAAAGGATATGGATGTTGTAGAGTTTAAAACTAAATGATTAAAAAAATGAATAAGCGTCTAGAAAGAAGCATTATTATAAAAAACAAAGAAAAAGAGTTAAAGAAAACTGGAGAAAAAATAAAAGATAATTAAAATTAATCCATCTTATCAATTAATTTTTTTAATTCAACTATACTTTTTTTTAACATATGTTTTCTAACTGGTTCAAGAACCTTAATTAATGATTCTGCGACTGCATTTTTTAGATCAAACGGGTGTAAATTTTTTTCATAACTTTTTTCAAGTTGTTTATAATCCTTAAATTCCAGATTTTTCCCATATTTCTTATCTCTTTTTATTTTCAGTTTTCCCTGTCTCGGAAAAATTATAAATTCACAAATTTGCAAAATGGGATTATTTTTAATTTGTTTTTCGGGACAAAAGGCCTTTTGGATTTTTTTTCTTATTGAATCAGGGTCTTCATCAATCATAATTCTTGAGTTAGGAATACTTGCAGACATTTTTCCTCCTGTAAGCCCAACCATATCTTCGTGATGTATTGCAATAGGTGATTTATAATCTAAGCCTGGAAGATTTTCTCTAGCCAACATATGAATTTTTCTTTGAGGCATATCTCCAAATGCAATATCTATTTTCAAATGCTTAATATCTGCTACCTGCATTAGGGGATAAATCATTTGGGAAACATGAGGATCTTTTTCTTCTCTTGCAATTATAGACATTGCTCTATTTGCCCTTAAAGATCTCACTTTTAAAGATAATTCCAAAACATCTAAAACATAATCATGGCCTAATTGAAATTCACTTCCAAGGATATACTCTGCTTTTTTCATATCAACACCCAATGCTGCAAAGCCTTCCTTATATAATTCTGCAATATGCTCTATTTTTGATAAACTTCCTTTCTTATTTAAGTAAGAATGCAAATCAGCACATAATAATCTTAATTTTAAACCAGCTTTCTGAAAATCGATGTGCTTGTTTACTCCAATCATTGTTCCTATATGTAATCCTGTTCCAGAAGGTTCAAATCCATGATAAAGAGTAATTTCTTTTTTTCCCTTTAATAATTCTCTTAGTTCTTCTTCTCCTACAATTTCAGAAGTATTTCTTTTTATTAATTCAATTCTTTGATTAATGCTCATAACCATAAAACAACAAATAATATATATTTTATAAAGTATTTGATAAAATATTAATTGAAATAATTATTGCATTGTTGTTAGGAATATTATTGGGTATTTTGAACTATGCTTGTCTTTGGTATATTTACATTTTGTCCAAAATATAAAAAAGACCCCTTTTTTCATTATACCATTTACATTTTTTATTAAATTTCTACTTTTTTTCTAATTCAATTTTTCTTTTTAATGTATTAATATATGCTTCATTAGACTCTAGATAAGATAAAAATGCAGGCCACATTATAGGATTACTCCAACCAACTCCCTTAATCCAAATTTCTGCAACACGCTGGGTTTTTTCCATCAATTTAATATGTTCTTCCAAACCATTCCAATCTTCTGCATTCACATATATGTATGCTGCAAAACTCTGAAGTTGCAAGGATTCTTCAAATATAAAACATGTAAATCCAACCAATCCCGCATATGCAACTAAAAATGACACAATCCACAGGAAACTTTTTGTTTTATCACTATCAGAAAACAAACTCATAAAAACTAAAAAGAATTGCCAATTAAAAAATTATCTAAAACCACTTTACTAAAACTTCTTGTTTTTCGATTTCTTTTCCAAAAACAGAATCAATATATCTCTTAGTAAGTTCAAGACTTTGTTTAATATAAGGGGACAAATCATATTTATTAGCTAAATCTAATGCCGGTTCAAGATATTTCTTTATTCCTCCTTCATGAATTGTAAATATAATCTTTCCATTACATTTAGGACAAACTCCTTTTAATGGAGGTCTTCTTAAAATTTCATTACATGCAACGCACCTAAATTGCTGCATAGAAAATTTCCTCAGATTACCTTTCATATCCCTTATAAAATGTCTTTCAATGATTAATCGTGCAGTATCCTTTGTATCTGCAGCCCTTATTTTTTCAACAAGCTCCATTTGATGTTTAACCTTATCTTTCATTGTTTCAAGAGTTTTATATGAAGAACAAACTACCCCCTCGTTAAAATTAGTTGTATCATGAGTAAAACCAAGATTAATAAATGGATTTTCACCTTTATTCAAAACAGAATCAACTGTTTTAATTTTTATTTCAGATGAATGTTTTCTTAGTTCAGCAAGCTTATAAAGTTCAAGAGGATATTCCTTAACTAACTCAAAGTCTAAAATTTGATCATCTACCTCTCCAGCATCAATTTTTGCATTAAGAACTAATGGAGCATCTTGTGTTCCTCCCCTATGGCTAGGTAAAAACTCTCTAGAAAAATTTAATAAAACATCCATAAGAAGCATAACTGCCATTTCATCCCCATCACAATCTCTCCTTATTGCAGCATGCATATAGGGGCTTGCCAAAAGACCTTGTGTATTTGAAAAACCAATAATCCTACAAACAACTCCTGCACAATTATGAGGAGCCATACAAACCCCAAGTATTCCGATTAAATCTTCCCTTTTTTTAACGTTATAAAATGCCTTTAATCCATAAAATTTAATTAATAACTCATCAATAAAATCACACACCTTAATAAAAACCTCATCTGCTTTTTCATCCGAACAATCTTTGGGACTTGGAAGAAGAATATCGTGAGGCATTAATTCCAAAATTTGATTTTCATTAATAAGCTCTTTTTCAAAAATATCCTTATTATAACCTAATTTTTTGAGTTGTTCTATACTTACTGAAATCTCCTTGGGTTTAAAAGAAACTAAAGGTAACTCTGTTGCATCAAATCTGATTGTTCCATCCTTATTTACTTGCAAATTGTGTTTTGCTCTTAAGATTCCTTTAGAAAGATTCTCCATTTTGTGTTCTGATGAAGAGGTGCCTCTAACTCCCTTAATTAAGGGGGGAAGTTCTGATTTATCAAAACTAATCTTCTCTCTAGCTTTTTCAAGATAATGATTTATATCCAGGGATTGATAAGAATAAGGTTTAGATTTTCCGTGTTCTGGACAAAGTTTATTAATAAATTTTTGTTTGCATTCGAAACAATAAAATGCTTTTTCGGATTTATTCTTACAATTTTCACAAATAGAATAAATTGTATCTTCATTACATTTTTTACAATGATAAATTGGAAAGGTACTTTTAACTTTTCCTTCTTCACATGCTGCTTGAATGCTTCTCAATCTTCCTCCTTCTTTTCCAACAGGAAATAAAACATTTGGGCTCCCAGCTAATTTTCTAAGTTTTGCTTTTTCAGGCCTTCCCATCCTAGTCCCAATAAAATCTCCAGCCTTATCCTTAATTGTAAAATCGGAAACAGAATTAATAATTTCAAAAACAGTATTTTTTAAATTAAAATTATCTATATCAAAAATATCTTTTAATAGAAAATTATCTTTATCTATTAAATTAAAATCTACCCCCAAATTTGCCAAAAGAGCTTTGCTATTCTCTTCATTTAAAACAACATTTTCAATTGTAACCTCATGCTCTATTCCTAATAATTCCAAGGCTCTCTTGCCTAGATAATATTTCTCTTGCTCTTGTTTATTAAATGAAAAAATTATTTTCTTATTTATTTTTGAATGTTTTAGCCATTCAATTAATCCAATAAAGTAATCGGTAGAGATTTCTGTCCAGTAAAAAATATATTTTGGGTGCAAGGGAATTTCATATTTTCTACTTATTTCGACTGCTTTTTCAAAAGAAACATTAACTGAATCTATTTCTTTTTCTAAAAAAGAATCTTTTTCTCTTAAATCGAGTTTCCACCACTCTTCAACATATCCCGGTTTAAGCAAATTAGAATTTCTATTTAATACATCTCCAAAAGAAAATAAGATATCTCCTAAATAAATTATTTCGTCAACATCTGGATAAAGTTTTTTTGCCTCCTCCATAGTTAGAGGTTTTTTTACACTTCCATTAAATAATTTAACAATAGGTCCATCAATAGAATCACAAGAAGTTACAATACTCCCTTTAATTGGTTTTTCTGTTTTTAATTGAGTTCCGGTAGCAATAAACCCATCAGTAATAGCCATTGATGAAGGGTGTATTGATACTGCACTAAATCCATTATTTCTTCCCCTCCCATATCTAAACCTAAATGCTCCTGATCTCGAGGGATGTCCAAAAACAGGTCTTCCTGCAACTAAATCCCGTATATATGCTGGAGAATCATCTGTTTTTCCCATATTTCTTTTTTCATGTAATTCAATATACTCTTCTAGAAAATCAAAACCCGTCGTAATAAGTCCTTTTTTCTTTGCTTTATTTAATAATCTAAAGGCTTTTGGTGCTTTTTGTGCTAATCCTTCTGAAAAAATCAAACACATTCCTCCACGAAGATGATTAGTTTCAACTCTACTCAAATTTTTATAGTTTGATGCTTCTAATCTTTCTGTTGGTTCTCCTGAAATTTGAAAGGGAATGTTTCTTGCTAAAAAAATCATTTCTTCTTCTGTCGGAAAATATTGTAAATTGGTAATTCTTTCATGATAATCTGTATTTTCTGTTACATATCTTTTAATTTCTTCTTCATCAGGATCATATTTAGAATATCCAAACATTTCTCTTAAATAATCAATTAACATTAAAACAACACAACTGGCAGTTGTTCCTGCAGAACGAATTGGTCCTGAAAAATAAGCAACAAAATATTCCTTATTTTCTTTTGTTTTTCCTAATCTTAATTCAGTAAATCCTTCAATTGGACTTGATACAACGCCCAGGGTAGCATAGGCAAAACCCACTCTTATCCCGGCTTCAATTGCCTGCAATAAACTTTCAAATTTACAAAATTTTTGTTTTGCAACTTCTTCTGCAATTTTAAACACAACCATTGTATCTAACTTTCCATATTCTTTTTCTAATTCAAGTATTCTTTTTGTAATTCCCGAACCTTCTACTTGAGGATATACTGTTGAAATTAATCCTACAACCTTTTCGGCTAAACTTCTTGCTAAAGAAATTTCTACTTTCTCTACAGGATCAAATCCTTTTTTTCTAGCATCCTCTGCTATAACATATGCTTTTCTAACATTCTTTTCAATATCTTTAAAATAAGTTTGAGAGTCCATCTTATTCAAAATCTAAAATTTTAATTGCTCTTGTTTTTAAATTAAACATCGGAACTTTGCAAAAATCGGGTTCATTACCTAGTTTTTCTTGATATGCTGTTTTACTTTCCCAACTTGAACTTGAAATAGTGAGGATGTTATTATAATATGAAACAGCACTTTTATGTGTGTGAGCAGAAATAAAAATATCGGGAACATCTTTTATTACCAAAAAATCATCTGCAGAAGGAAAATATAAGGTTGAAGAATGGGTTGGAGCTAAATGTTTTTGTTTTAATAGATAATGCATAAGTTTATCTGGCTGATGAACTGCTTTTTCTTTCATTAATCTAGAAACATTGTTTGCATAATAGTGGTATGAAAATCCATGGTATAAAAGAATATTAAAACCGCTAAACCCCTTTCTTGAACCAATATTTACTTGAGAGGGGTTGGTTACAAAGATTATATTTTTTAAATTATAGAGGGGCCATGCATATTTTTCGTCAAGCAAGGGTTGTGGTTCCATAATTCTTAAGGCATCATGATTTCCGGGGCAAATAATTATTTTGATGTTATTTCTTATTTTTCCGAGCAATTCTGCAGCTTTCGCATATTGTGATTCAACATCACTTATCTTCAAGTCCTTTTCTTGTCCAGGATATTCTCCCACCCCTGCAATTAAATCCCCTGCAATAATTAGATATTTTATCTTTTCAACTTCAGGCGTATTTAAAACCTTACCATTCAAATAATCAATAAATTTTAAAAAATTTTCTTCTAAAAATAACTTGCTTCCAATATGCAAATCTGCTGTAAATAAAACAAACTCTTCCACAGGAGACTTTTTTCTCTCAAAAATTATTGAATCTGGAAAGATAACCTCATTTGCAAAAATTATTTCCCTATTTCCAGTGCCCCTAAAAGCAATTACAGAATCAAGAGTTATTTCTTCTGCTTTTTTATATATATCGGGATTGTTTTGAGAAATCAATACTCTTATTTTACCCGTTAAATCCTCTACTTCAAGTAGAATATTTTTATTTTTGGTTATTCTTTTATCAGAAATCAATCCGATTATTGAGAAATTTTGTCTACTTCCTAAAATTTTGTTTATTGATATGAGATTTTTTAATTCAGAACGTTCTTGTAAAATATTTTTCATTTCAGAAAACCTACTTCTAAAATAATTAACAAAATCCTTTACTTCTAATTTTTTGTTTAGAATAGGATTAGAATGAATTATTCTTACATTAGAAAGATTGCTGTTTATTTGTTTGTTTTTAAAATTGATTTTGTCTGATTTTTTCTCTTCTTCAAATTTGCTAAATTTAGATAAATCCGTTGAAACTTCATGACTTTTTCTTGATATTTCAATACTTAACCCCAATTTTATTTTTAAATTTTCTAATTTTTTTTGATTTTCTTCTGGAAGGGTTAAAAAAAAGTTATTAACTCTTTCTTTATTCTGATTAAAAACTTCTTTAGTTATAATTTTTTGTTGAGACACTTCCCTAATTTTTTCAATAATTAATTTAACCGATTCAACATCACTTGTTTCGCTAAATAATCTTAAGATTTCCTTATCAATTAAAAATCCTTTTTCTAAACAAAAGTTTAAAATATTTTGATTTTCCACTTTAATTATAATTCATAGAATCCTCAATAATTAATTTAATTTTTTTAATAATATTATCTGTAATTGCTAATTTTATCTCCCTCATTCTTCCCCCTCTTCCCTTGGAAACAACTCTAACATTAATTATTCCCAACATATCAAATTCCTGAATTATATCACTTACTCTTCTTTGGGTTAAAACTTCTGATTTATTATTAATACATAATTCCTTATAAGAATTATATATTTCTCCTGTGACTATGGGATTCTTTTTTTGTTTTTCACATAATTGTATAATTGAATATAAAACTAATTGAAATTGTTTTGGTTCTTGTTTAATAATATCCAATATTTTATCTCTTTCAATTTTATTATTAGATTCATCAATATGTTTTAATAATATTTTTTTAGAATTACTTCTTTCTGCTAATTCTCCTGCTATTCTTAATAGATCTAGTGCTCTTCTTGCATCTCCGTGCTCCCTTGCAGCATATGCGGCACACTTAGCGATAACTCCTTCCTGAATTACATTCTCTTTAAACGCTTCTTTTGCTCTTTTAATTAAAATTTCCTGTAATTGTACTGCATTATAAGGTATAAAAATAATCTCCTCTTCTGAAAGAGAACTTCTAATTCTTGGGTCAATTTCATCTAAGAAGGTTAAATCATTACTAATTCCTACAATACATATCTGAGTTTTAGAAAGTTCCGAATTAAGTCTAGTTAAATTATATAAAAAACCATCTGATATTTTTTTAACTGCATGATCAATTTCATCAAGAATTAAAACAAATAATTGTTTTTCAGAATCAATAATTTCAATAAATTTACTATATACAGATTCGGTAGGTAATCCTGTGGGAGGAATATTTCCCCCTAATTTTTTAATAAGTTCTGCTAAAATTCTATATTCCGTATCTGAAACTTTTTTCAATTTACAATTTAAATATTGTATATTTAATTTAAAATCAGATTCCTTTTTGACTCTTTTTAATAATTCATTTTTAACATATTGTATTGAAAGAGTTTTACCTGTTCCAGTTCTACCATAAAGAAATAAATTACTCGCTTTTTCTCCTCTTAAAACAGGTGCAAGAATTGAAGCAATTTGTTTAATTTGAACATCTCTATGAATAATATCTTCTGGTTGATGATTAGTTTGTAAAACTAATTTATTTTTAAAAATATTATTCTTGTCAAAAGATTCAAAAATATTATCTAATTTTGATTTCATTTTTAAAATAAACTCATTTTTTAATTAATATAATTTAAATATCTCACAGGTCAATTTCCTATGGAAATTAGTTGAATAATTTATATTTCAACGATAATAAATTTATTTGTTATATAAATTATTATAACTACTACAAAAGAAATACACCTAAATTGCTAATGGAAAAATTATCTTAATTAATTAATAATTTATTATTAAATATATAATATATAATATAAATATTTATAAATTTAAATAAAATAATAAAAACAAAAAAATTTGTTTTTAAATATTTCTATATGAAATGAAGGGGTGAGGGGATGATTAAATTAAGCGAAAATGAGGATATATATCCAAATTATATTTTTTAAAACAACTCTTTTTTTACAGAAAAGTTTATAAATTATTTTCCTTTGACTTAAATATGAATAATAAGAATTATTTTAATGCAATTTTAAGTAAAATGATTGTGACAAAGGAAGGTAAAAGATTAGGTTTTGTTAAGGATATAACTTTTGAAACAATCTCCGGAGAATTAATCAATATTGTCGTGAAAGATTCTACTAATTATACCAAAAATCTTAATTTAGAAAAAATAGGGTCTAATGAACATTTAATACCTTATAGTGCAATTATTGCCATAGGGGATTTTGTTATTGTTTCAGAAGAAGATTTAATTTAATAAATATAAATTTCTTAATATAATCGAAACCCTTATAAATACTTTTTAAATTAAATAATAAAATGAAAATACTCGGATTTAACTTTATGAAGATAAATATAGAAAAATTTTCAGATAATCTTGAAAAGTTAAAAATGAATACAAATATAGATATTTCTGATATAAAACAAGTTAAATCTGATTTTCTTAAATCAAAAGAGGAAATTATAGGTATTAAATTTAGTTATATTGTTAATTATTCCCAAAATATTGCAAAAGTAGAGTTAAATGGGAGTATTCTTGTTACAACAAACCCTAAAATTTCAAAAGATATTATAAAACAATGGAAAGATAAGAAAATACCTGAAGGATTTAGAATAGCTTTATTTAATATTATTTTAAGGAGATCTACGATAAAGGCATTACAATTAGAAGATGAGATGAATTTGCCACCCCATATTAATTTACCAAGAGTTTCTAATGAACAAGAAAAAAAAGAATAATTTTAGATTAAGAACCTTTAAAAAAAACTATTTCTTTTTTAATCTATGAAAATATCTAAAATAAAAAGAGAGAAAATTTTTGAACAAATTTTAGCATTTCTTTATTTAGAGACTCCAAAGTCTTTTTTTACATCTGAAATTTCAAGAGAAATTGCTCGCGATGAAGAATTTGTTAAGAATCTTTTAATAGAATTAAGGGGTAAAAAATTAATTGTTGAAATAAAGAAAAACCCCAAGGGAATTTCTTATAAGAGAAGATCTAGATGGAAATTAAGTAATATAACTTACCTTGCATATAAAAATAGCCAGTCAGCAGAAGGATTGGTACAATCCATACAACATTAAACCTTTTATACTCTTTAATTTTTAAATTTAGATGGATTATTTAAAAGAATCATTCGAAAGAGTAAAACAAGATATAAATAATTTAAGAGAAGAAATCAATATTTTAAGATTAAATTTAATAGAAATTGTGGAAAAACTAGTTGAAATAGATAAAAAAACAGGTGATTTTGATTCGACAGACAGACAGCGTATCCCAACACATCCTGCTCCTCCTTCGACACACAATTTACCTTTAGAGAGCTTAAATAAGCAAAATATGGGTATTTCCAGTGGAAATCATGGGGCTTCGACAGACAGACAGACAGACAGACAGACAGACACATCTAGTAAAAATAAGGGAAATTTCGGTAAAAATTCAATTGATAGTGCAACAGAGATACTTAATTCATTAGATAATATAAAAAGAGATATTAGGCTTAAATTTAAAAGAATCACAGATCAAGAATTATTAATATTTTCTGCAATATACCAATTAGAAGAGGAAGTAGGTTATACCAGTTATAAACTTCTTTCACAACATCTTAATTTAAGTGAAAGTTCTATTAGGGACTACATTGGAAGACTTATTAAAAAAGGGATTCCTATTGAGAAAAATAAAGTTAATAATAAAAATATTCAACTAAAGATATCAGAAAATTTAAAGAAAATAGTAACTTTGCCCACTATTTTACAGCTTAGAGAGTTATAGTATAAAATTTACAGGTATTGAAATTACCCTCTTTACCGAATAAGTACCTAACTATATTGGTTATTTTTTAGATTTTTAAAGGTTTATTCTTTTACCCACTACATTTTTATTCAAAATACTCTCATTTTATTGTTTTTAGGATTATTTTTATTTTTTTAACCCTCACTTTTCTTAATTTTTTAAGCGATTTTTCACCTTTTTTTCACCTTTTTAGAGGATTTAATACTCACTTTTGACTTTTTCAATAATTTTTCCTTCATATTTTCAGGTATGGATAATCTCTTTTTACCACTTTTTTCAATTATTTCCTCTATCAACCCCTTAACCTTCTGTTTTATTGAGTTAATTTGACCTCTAATAGTAGATCTTTCTTTACCCAACATAGCTGCCAAATCATCGTAACTTAATTTCATATCTGAATTTAATAATATCCAAAGAATTGCTTTTTCAGTTATTGAAAATTGGTCAAAATTTGGTGTTTGAACAGCTGTTTGAACAGCTGTTTGAACAGCATAAACAGCTGTTTGTTTTTTGGACAGCCTTCTAGGTGTTTTAAAAACTCTCATTTGTTGATCATTTTCATCATTTTTTAGAGTATTTTTTAGTTCTTCAATATCTTTTTTTACAGAAGATAAAACTTCTTTTATCTCTTCAATCTCATTTTTTTGTATATTTTTTTCAGAATCAAGGTATTTAATCCATCCACTAATAGAAAGAATATCTTTTTTTACAAAATCAAAACCTTTTTTTGTTTCACTTTTTATTTCTTCAAACTCTTTTTTCCTAAAAAACCAACCAAACATACTACTATCTTGCAAAATAATCTTTAAAAATCTTTTGTTTACGACGACAAAATATTGATTTTATCGTCTAAAAACTTGAAGAAAAACACTCTAAAAATAGTTAATCTTTTTGTGAAAAACAGCTGTTTAAACACAAAAAACACTGTTTAGTAAGCTGTCCAAACAGTCTTAAACAGCTGTTTGTTTTTTGGACAGCCTTTTATTAAAGTTCACAAAGATAACCTAAGTGCACAATCTTTTCCAATAAATTAAAAATTAATTAAAATTAGGAAAAGTTATAAACCTTATTTTACTTTTTAATTAAATTAGAAATGAGAGATAAATTATATAATTTTTTTATTGGGGGGAAGAGGTTTGAGAAGGAATTTAAGAAACAAGTACGTCTTTTAATTGTATTAACACTCGGTTTTACAATTGCATTTACATGGCGTCAAACATTATTTGATGTGTCCCAAGCACTTGTCCAATTAATTATTGATGTGAAAGGATCAACAAGCCTAAGCATTCTTACATCAACATTTATAACAATTGTAAGTATTATTATAATATATCTCACTTCTCATTTTTTGAAAGAAAATAAGGAAAATTATTAATTTTAATTAAAATTAGTTAAAAAGAATATATTTTTTTATAGCAATCTTTAAAAAGGATGATTTTTTTAAGATTAAATGAAAAATAATTATAAGTACACATATCAGTTTAGAACTAAAAATGAATTAGGAATTGATCAACAAGAACGTCTTTCGGAGGTTTATAATTTCGGAATAGTTGAAAATAAATCCTATTCTAATTTACTCAAAAATCCTGTAATGGAGAAGAAATTAAATAATGAAAAAGAATGGAGCTACTCTGTAAATAAAAGGAGCAGACTAACAATTAAAGAATTAAATAAATTAGAAAAAGATAATGGATTAGTTGAGTCATCTTTTGAAAAGACAGTTATGGATAATTCTAAAAAAAAACGATTTTTTAAAATATAAGGCAGAATAAGGTAATTAAGTTAACCTAAGTGAACATAATCCCAAATAATAATTTTCAAAAAAGTAAGGTTATGAGAGATGGAGAGTAATACCTGTTTAAAGAAGATTTTAGAAAAGAATTTTGTAACCCTTAGATCATCTTTTTTCAAAACAATAACAACCTCTCTTCCTTAGGTATTAATCATATAAAAGAAATAATTTGGATATTTGAAAGATAAAAAGGGACATATCAAAGGAACAGCTCGCTACACAGCAATCATTCGTACAACCTGTATTGGGCGAACTAGGAAAAATGGGCTATTTTACTAAGAAAACTACTAAGTAAACAATCAAGTGATTTTTTAGAAATATTTAAATAAAATAGAAAATTATCAAATTTTATATACTAAGTTTCCTATATTTTTTAATGATTAATAAAAGAGGCCAGGTTACAATTTTTATAATAATTGCAATAGTTATTATTGGAGCAACTGTGGGTTATTTTGCATTTAAAGATTCTATTAAAATTAGTGGAATCCCTGCAAATATTGAACCTGTTTATACTAGTTTTTTATCTTGTTTAGAAGATATAAGTAAGGAAGGGATTTATCAAATAGCATTACATGGAGGATATTATAATGTTCCTAATGAAACTTCTATAACTTATTTCACTGAAGAAATTCCTTATTATTATATAAACTCAGAAAATAATATTCCTTCAATAAATTTAATTGAAGATGAATTTGGAGGTTATGTTTCTGAAAATTTAGAAGGATGTTTTAATCTAAACAATTTTAAAAAACAAGGATTTGATATTAATATAATAAATTATTCAGTTTCAGCAAAAATAAATACAAAAGAAGCAAATATTAAAATGGATTATCCAATAACAATTCAAAAAGGAGAAACTAAAATACAATTAAAAGAATTTGAAACAAGTATTGATACCAATATTCAAAATTTATATGGTGTTTCTAAAGAGATTGTAAATTCATATTCAAAAAATCCAGGAGCAGTATGTTTAACATGTTTAGATAAGATATCTAAAAAAAATAATGTTGAGATAAAATCTATTCCTATTCTTAATGTCTCTATTTTTGAAAATAATATAATCTGGTTTTTTATTTCAGAAAAAGAAGATTATTCAGAAAATAAATTAACTTATGTATTTGTAATAGAACAATGAAGAAAATATTAGTTTTTTTAATTGTATCTGGTTTGTTAATTGGAATTGTTAGTGCTAGTGCTCTTTCTACTTTATGGAAGCAAGGAGTTAGTGCTGCAAATCCTCAAGCAGCACGAGTTATTAGTATGGCTGATCAAATTATGGAAATTAAAACCATAGCACAATGTGCAACTGGAGTTGTAGCAAGTGCTTGTATGCAAACCATAATGGAACAAAAAGCTATGGGACAGGTTTATGGTGAAGCTATAAAAGCAGCAGGTCCAGAAGTTCAAAAAATTATTTCTACTTATCAACAGCTTGATTTATACAGAGAAGCAGGTGCAGAACTTGTTGATTTAAAAATTGATGAAAATGGGGAGATAGAAAGTGGGATTATTAAACCTAGCGAAGAAGAAATTGAAGTGGGGGACATTTTTGGTTTGAATAAAGAGGATATTATTGTTAAAAATGTTGAATTAAGTGTTTTTAATAAAAAAGAAAGAGAGAATAGTTTAGGTGTTGCAACAATAACTTTTACAAAAAAAAGAGGATATGCAAAAATAGGTGATAGTGATTTTAAAAGAGTTATGGCCCAAGATGATGCAGGTAATCCAACCTATATTGAATTAAATGAAGGTGGTGAAATTGTAAGGGCGAACTTAATAGCAAGTGCAGATACTTCTTTTGTTTTTAATGAAATTCAATATGATGTTTCAGAAGGACAACATATTTATTATGAAGGTGGAAAAGTAAAGATTTATGGGAGTGGTTGGAGTGGAGAAGGATACTCTTTTAAATTTAAGAAAAAATTACTAGATTCTTCAGGAAAAAATAAAGGGAAATATATTGAAGTTAAATCTTTAGTGGATTTTTTCCCAATTTCAATTGAAGAAGATTCTCAAGGAAATTATCATATTGATGGAGAAAATTTTAACATTAATGGCAATAATATTAAAGGTGTAAATAAAAATGATAAAGGAAAAATAACTCTCTCCAAAAATAGTAAAATAATAAAGGTCTGGGAAAAAACTAACGCGGTTATTGACAATATTAAACATGAAGTTCGTAGAGGTGATTTAGATATATTTTATGGTGAAAGTTGTGAAAAATACTGGGGAGAAAATTGTTTTAGTT
The DNA here is from genome assembly GCA_002731115.1 of Candidatus Pacearchaeota archaeon. GTDB lineage: Archaea > Nanobdellota > Nanobdellia > Pacearchaeales > GW2011-AR1 > NP1466. Next base: position 109,551 of record PBZO01000001.1, on the reverse strand, counting down.
ATGGACAAAACAAAATTTCATTAAAAGGTCATGGTTTTAAATCAATTTTAAAGGAGGGAAATAATATCTTTCCTGAACTAAAATTTACCAAAAATATTAGAGGAACTCCAATTCAAAAACAAGGGGATTTTGAAATAACATTAGATGAGGGATTTGTAGAAATAGAAAAAGATTCTAATAGTAAAGACTTATCATTTAATGTTAAACATGAAGGAGATTTTAAAATAAAAAATGGTGTGGTTACAATTACCTCTTATGAATATAATTTATATGCTAAATCAGATGATTCTAGAGGAATCTCCCATGATATGAATTTTAATAATGAATATAAATTAAATGGTTTTGTGCTTAGTAATAAAGATGGATCTGTCCAGGTTAATCATAATTTACCTTGGCAAAATACTATAGAAAAAGTTAAAAATATGGATATAGAATCAAGAGATAAATTAAAACAAGAAATACAAGATAATTGGAATATAAGACCAAGAAAATTTTTTGGATATATGAATTCTGAAGAAGAAGAAGACTTAGTTAAATGGGTTTATGAGGCTACAGAAAAAGCTAATAAAAATAAATATGGAGTTAAGATTACTCCTTCTGAAGTCTTTACGACATTAATGTTAGAAGGAGTAGGAAATCCTAGTAAATATGGATATATGGAGTATGAATATTATAATGATCATTATGCTCCTGTTAGTGGATTTGAACTTTTAGGAACTGATTTTCTAGGAGATCCTATTGAAATTCAAAGATTACAATCAGGAAGATTTATTTCTCCTAATATTAATATAATTAAAAAAAATAAGTATAATGAACATGGGAAGCGAGTATCTGCAGGAGACTTTAATAATTTAAAAGATGGTTTAGAAGGATTAGCAGGAGTAACCGCACATAGAAAATATATTTTTGAAAAAGATTTTAAAAAATATTTTGGAGAAGAAGAATTTAAAAAATTAACAAATGATGAAAAATATTTTTGGACATCTTTTTATTACAATAGTGGAGAAGGAGCCGGAAAAGCATATCTAACAGGAGCAAAATATAAAATAAAAAAAGGGGGAAAAATAATTGAAATACAAGGAAAAGGAAGAGAAAAAACATATAAACCTTTTGAATACAGAGAACCAACAACTAATAGAAACAGTAGGATTAATGCATTAATTAGAATGACAACAAATAAGTGGATAAAAGAAACAGGTGCATTTGACTTATTCTAATTTCAATTCTATCTTGGAAAGACTCCTATTGCTCCAGGAATTTTTATCTTTAAACCAAATATAGTTGCATCATTATTAGGTCCGTAAGTTTCAAACTCACCATAAGTAATATAGGATAATTTTGGTGTTTTAACTACCATATTTGCTTCATAACCTCCATCCATATTCATTGCAGTATGAATATTGAATCCCTTATTTTTTCTTTGATTGCTATCTTTCAAAAATCTCCCAAAATTATACAATGTAAAATAACCTCCCTCTGTTGTTAAAAATAATATCTTATCATCTTTATCTTTTGCAACAATTGTCCTATTTGCTTGCCATAATGATTTTTTCACTTTTATTTTACCTTTCCTATCTATTAAAATTGGCCAGTGTTGAACTCCTTGTAAATAAGGAGTAGTTTTATAATCAAATTTGTCATAATCAAAATCTAGTAAATCTATCTTTTTTAATTTATTTCCTAAATCTTTTCTTGGTTCTGCAACTAACATTCCTCTAGAATATCTATTATGCTTAGGTCCTTTTTGTTTTCCATCACAAATCACAAGAGCAACTGGTTTATAATAAGGATCAGCCATATATTGAGCACTATTTATCATTGCTATTGCTCCAGTCTTTTTTTGCCACCCCTCAATATTATGTACTTCAACATTATCTTTATAGTTATAACCATTAAATACTTTTATATTATTATGAATAGGATCAATTTTCAGGGCAGCTATTATATCAATTAATTTTTTATTTCTATATACTCTTACCCTAGAAAAATCAAGGCCTTTAGAAACATTTTCCCATTCAATCTCACTATGAAACACTTTATCATAATCTGGAGAAGCTAAATTTTGAAACTCTTTAGGCATTCTACTTTCCGAGATTAGATGTTTTGAAGTTATAAAACCTACTACCCCAAAACTCGCAAGTTTCATAAAATTTCTTCTATTAATCATTTTTTAGGTAAAGAATCATAAACTTGTTCTAATCTTTTCAAATATAGTTCATTAAGTTTTTTTATATCTTTATTATTCATACTATAAAGTAAATTGCTTCTAGAGATTCTTGACGTTTTTAAATCTAACTTTCTAAAAAAATCTTCTTTTATTGTATTTGGTCTTTGAATTCCTGCAGGATAACTATCAACAAAATATTCTAATTGACCTTTTTTGTTACTTATTGATAATTGGAATACATCTGGTTTAGCTTTTGTAGAAAGATAGTCTTCTGTAATTATACTAGCATATAATTTATTTCCTATTGGAATATCTAAGCATATTTTTTTAGATTTAATGCAATTTGAAGCTATTTTTCCTTCTAAATCTTTAATTTTTGAAAAAGTACTTTGTTCGGCAAAAACATTCCCCATAAATGCTACAAGCATGGCCAAGGTTATAATTGCTTTTTTTCCAATATTTTTTAAGGATATCATTTTTATTAAAATGAAAAAATATTAGTATTTATAAATCTTTTGATTAGTTGTCATTATATAGTAATTTCATCTAAACTTACCTAATCACCTTCTTTTTTAATTGTTCTTATCATTTTAATTATTATATTATTTTATTCTTTAAGTAAGAAAAAATTATCCTTAAAGTAAACAATCAAGTGATTTTGATTAAAATAAGAAAGAAAATTTAAAAAGACAAGATTCACTTATCCTTGTATGTCTAAGGAAAATTATACCCTTAAGAATAAGAATTTAATGCCTCGGAGTAATGATAAGTTAAGAATAGACAATTATCTACCCGGGAATATTTATGATAATTTCTTTACTTGTCTGGAGGAGCCTGTAGCTAAATTTCTAATCCATAAGTATGAGAAATCTACAAAAGTAGATGAAATAAAACAATTAGATTATTTGAATGATTTAATTAATCAAAGAGAATTGAAATCATCTATGATTAATTCTATTAATGAGAAAATAAATAATCGATTATTTACACATCCATGGAAACTCGAGTTATTTAGGCGTAATAAAAAAAGAAATATTACAGAAGAAAAAAGCAGAGAATAATAATTACCCTTGAAGTTATATAGATTCAACTTTTTAGTCTAACTTGCCTATTAAAACCAAAATGCCTAAGATTGATTTGTGAGATTTTTCAGTTAACTTTAAAAATATATTAATTCTTGAGATTAAAAGAAAATGAATAAGACAAAATTTGTAAAAAAATTAGTAAGAGAATTAGAAAAAAACTTTCCTGAATATGAATTTAAAAGAGAGAAAAATTCAATTTATAATACAATTGTTAATCCTGAAAATAAATCCTATTCTAATTCACCCAAAAATCCGGCAAGGGAACAAATGGATTTCCAACCAGATATTATGGTTTTGAAAAACGAATTGCCTTTAGTATTAATAGAAACTAAATATAAGGATTTTTCTACACAGGATATTCTAACTTATTCTGAAAAAGTAATAAAACATAAAGAGATTTTTTCGCATTTAAGATATGGTTTTATTCTAGGGGGAAATAAGAAAATAGATCAGAGATATTTTACACATAATAGGGGGTTTGATTTTGCTTTAGCTATTCCTCGGGTAGATGATAAGGAAATGAAAAATTTAATTGGCTTGCTTAAAAAGGAAATCGGTATTCTTAATAACTAAAGAGAATTATTTGTAGATAGGATACTTGTAGATAACTTAAGGGATAAAAATCAAATTAGAGTATCAAATTATCATTTAACAAGAAAAAATATTCAATATTAATTAGAAATTCAAAAGAGTAGATTTTAACTCCTTAAATTTTAAATATTCCAAATCAATCAAAATTTTGTGAAAAAAGAGTTAGGACGGCTCTTAAATTAATTCTAGCCCTCCTGCGAAAAATAATATGAAGAAATTTGGAATGAAAATAAAAATAACTAAGGAAGAGAAAAAACTAGAAGGAGAAATTGAAAAAGGAAATGTCGTTTTATCTGGAAATTTAGTTTATATTCCTTTTAAGAAAAAACATTTAGCTAAAAAAGTTTCAATTATAGTTCCTAGTAACCCGGAATATATCTGGTTATTAACAAAATTAGAGAAGAAAAAATTAATTAATATAGCATCAAATATAATTAAGAAAGAAAATGGAAAGCTAGAACCTCACAGAGAGGATTTAATTAAGGAGATATCTGGTAAAAGTTTTGATATAAATTCTTTAGTAAAAATTGTTTATCTTATAGAATCAAATAAAAAAGAGATTAAACTAATTAAGAAAATTAAAAAACTATACAATATATAAGATGGTTTGGACAGATTTTATAACTAACCATACCCCAGGAATTGCTATAACTCTAATAATTTTGGTTTTGATTTATAAATTTATTTATTTACCTTTAGCAAATGAAGGGATACCTTTAGGTCCCTGAATTGAATAAATATTATTTAGATAACTTTAAATTATGTTAATCCTTCTTAGATTAATGAATAAGAAAAAATCAAGAAAAAATAAAAAGAGTTATAAAAGAAAAAAACCCAAACAATCAAAGAGATATTTGAACAAGAAAATTATAATTATAGTGATTTTGTTAGGATTTTTTTTAAGTCAAGGATATATTTTTTTAAAGGATTATCGAGTAGGTACAATCTGTGAGAATAAATGTGAAACTTGGGGACAAGATATTGAAAAAAGATATGATGAAGCAAATGAATCTGGAATTTATTTGTGGGATAAAACAATTATTGATAGATTAATTAAAATTGAAGATGAACAAAAATTAAAAGAAGATATGAATAATATTCTACAAATTAATGAATCAATCTTGCAAGAGTTTACTACCCATCCAAGAGAGGATTTTGTAGAATGCATTTGTTCTAATGGAATTATGTGGTTTATAGATTTAAAAACAGAAAAAGATTTAAATTTCAGCCAAGTTCAATCAAGAAGAGATGATTATGGGAATAGATCTACTTTAAATTTATCAGGATACTTGTCTCCAGAAGGTTTTGATTAATTCCTTAAAAATGTATCCTAAATTATCCCAATAGAAAGGATTAAAAGTAATAAAACTTTACTAATAAAATAAAAAAGAAAAAAAAATAAAATGGTAATCGAAAAAATAATTTTCTATTTGATTCTTATTGATAGTATAGGGGCAAACATAATTGCATGGTTTTTTAGTTCATTGTATAAGAAAAATATGAATAAGGGTATTTTGAAACATCTTCCGGCATCAAAAGGATGGTGTTTTTGGTATTTAGTTTTAGTTCTTTGGGTGGGTTATGGATTATCTAGGCTTGGAATTATTTAATAATTATTATTTAGCCCAAATCTTATTTTTTATCAAGAAGAATCATCTAAAAAAATAATTTTTTTACTCCCAAACAAGCAAGATTATCCGGAGAAGTGTATAAAACCCTTAGTCTTTCCAAAGAGTACCTTTTTTGATTAAGATAGTATATTTCTTAAGAAGATAATCCATTTCCTCTGCAAGGCCAATCATTAATAAAAGCATTATAAATGCAGTAACTGCAAGTATCTGGGCAATTGTAATTCCTGCATTAAGTAAATAATAAAGTACAATAACACCCAAAATAAAACTAACTACCTTAACAACGCGAGGATTATGATAAACTCCTTTTACAAAATCCATCCATGCTCTTGAATTTATTAGAAGTACAACCATTTTTATTGCACTTATAATAATTATAATTAAAGCTATTATTTCTATAGGAGTAATTTTAATCCTCTTTTATAATAAAAGGGATTATCTCTTTTTAAATGTTTTTTTAAAAAAATAAAAAAAAATAATTTATTTGATTAACCAAGGTCTTTAACGTCTATTGAAATTTCCTCGTCCACCGCCCCTATTTCCAAAATCTCTTCTAGGTGGTCTCGGCCTATCCGGATCCATTGGTTTTGCTTCAGATACCTTTAATTCACGACCCTCAACTTCTTTTCCATTCATCTCTGCAACTGCTTTCTCTGCACCTGCATCTTCCTTGAAAGTTATAAATCCAAAACCTTTCGATCTTCCTGAAAACTTATCAGATATTATTGTAACTTCTTCTGTTTCACCATAAGATGAAAAAAGTTCTTTTAACTTTTCAGAATCAACACTAAAAGGCAAATTTCCAACGTAAAGTTTTTTACTCATTTTTCTTGTCCTCCCTTATAACTATGCTCTTTTTAGAATTACTAATAACCAATTCCTATCATTTTTAATTTATATCCTAGTTTTTGTCTAGTCATAAATTTTGTTGTCAAAGTAGGTTTTTAAGCTTTTCCATATTTATTTCCTGGATAACTATATCAACACCAATTACAATGATTTTTATTCCTAATCCACCCAATTGCAATAACAATTACAATTATCGGAATCCAAGGAATATCAATAGTTATTACATTTAAATCTGTTAATAACCAAAGAACACCCACAATTAATAAGAACCATGCAAAAGTCGGAAATCTTTTACTTTCTTTCATATATTTTATAATAAAGACAGGTTTAAAAATTTATTCTTCAAAACAAATAAAAAGTCTTTAACAATCATTTAAATATGAAGGATAAAAAAGTTGTTTTATATTCGATTGTAGCTTTGATATTTTTAGTTTTAACTTTTATGGTTGACTGGTTATTTATAATTCCAGCAGCAATTTTATCCTGGCTTAATCATAGGGAGTTGATGAATTAACCTTTTAGTATTTTATTAATTTTCCCAGAAATTTCTTGTTTTTATTCAGGATCAAGTAACCTATACGATTTATTAGAAAATACGCTTTCTTCAGACAGGCAATATTTAATATCTTTAGATAATTTCTCTTCAATATTAAATAATTATCTCAAGAGGATACAAAATTATATAAATAAGTTCGCACAATTTTCCCTATGAAAAAGAGGGAAATAAAAGCGATTATCTTTGATGTTGGAGGGGTTATTATGTTTTATGATCATATGATTGCTGCAAAACAGATGTCAAAACTTATTAAGGTTTCTTCACAAAAAATTTTTAGAATTATTTCAAATTCTGGAAAGTATGCTAGATTCACACAGTTTTGTGAAAAAGGAGCACTTTCAAAAGATTATTGGAACCTACTCGCAAAAAAATTAGAAATTAAAAAAATTCCTTATCATAAATTTAATAGATTATGGAACAATATATTTTGTCCAAATAAAAAAATGAAAAAAATAATTTTTAATTTAAAAGAAGATTATAAACTCGCCTTAATATCAAATATGGGCAAGGAACATAAAGATTATTTAATCAAAAAATACAAGATAACAGGGCCCTTTCAGATAAGTATTTTCTCTTGTGACATTGGAATTAGAAAGCCCGATTTAAGAATCTATAAATTAGCTTTAAAAAAACTTGGATTAAAACCTGCGGAAGTAGTTTTCATAGATGATATAAAAGAGAACATTAAAGGAGTAAATAAACTCGGTATTCGGGGGGTTTTGTTTAAGAATAATAATCAATTATTTAAGGATTTAAAGAAATTAGGAGTCAAAATTAGATGAATTCCCAAGAGTTTTTAGAAAAAATAAAAATTGAATTGAAAATTTCAAAGAATTCCGATTATACTATTAGAAATTATATAGATGCTAATTCAAAACTTTTAAGTTTTTCAAATAAACGACCAGAAGAAATAACAGAGGATGATGTAAAATCATATATTGTAAAAAATTTAAGTAATAGGGCGTCAACATCAATCGTGGTATTTTTATCCGCAATTAAATTTGCTTATTTAACCATTTTAAAAAAAGATCTTACATCAGGAATTAAAAGACCCAAACGAGAGAGAAAAAACCCGGTTGTTTTATCAAAAAAAGAAGTCAAATTATTAATAGAAGTCTTAAATACAAAAAAATCAAAATTAATGATATCCTTCATGTATGCTTGCGGAATGCGTGTTTCTGAATTAATTAATCTAAAAATTAATGATTTAGATTTTAATGAAAAAATAGGCCATATTAAACAGGCAAAAGGAAGAAAAGATAGAATTTTTAATATTCCCGAATTCTTATTCTTAGATTTAAAAAAACAAGTAGAAAAACAAAAAGAGATAAATGGAGAATATTTATTTACAGGGCCAAAAGGAAAACTTTCATCAAGAAATTTACAAAAAATAGTCTCATCCGCTACAAAAAGGGCAGAAATTAAAAAAGACGCTCACTGTCATACACTAAGACATAGCTTTGCCACACATTTATTGGAAGATGGAATAGATATAAGAATTATACAAGAGTTGCTTGGACATAGTGATATTAGCACCACCCAAATTTATTCCCACGTATCTTCTGCAATGTTAAAAAAAATTAAAAGTCCCATAGACGAATTAATGAAATGAATGAAAATAAACAAATAGAAGATTTGAAAAGAGAAGTTGAAGAATTAAAATCCAAGTTAAAGGAGAATACTAAAATTAGAGGAGAACAACAAAAATCAGGAATGATAAAAAAAGCATCCAAGGGGCAATTAATGTCAAGAGTTGCATTTGGATATAAACTAGAAGATAAAAGACTAGTTCCTGCACAAAATTTTAGAGAGGTGGAAGAAATTTTTGAGGAATTCTTAAAAGAAAAAATTAGTTTAAGAAAATTAGCAAAAAAACATAATTTTTCAGTTAATGGGTTAAAGAAAATATTAACAAATTTTACATATATTGGGAAAATAAAATTTAATAATCAAATCCATGAAGGACACCACAAACCAATAATTTCATCAACTTTATTTAATCACGTCCAAAATAAATTAGAAAGATTAAAAATTAAAAAATAATCATTTAGGTTTATGTTTACTCATGCCTTTTTCTAAATTCTTTTCTTTCAGCTAGATTATTATATCTTTTTTCAGTTAATAAATACTTTTAAAATATATTTTGGACTTCAATAATCTTTTTATATAAAATCAAATATGTAAGTAAACTAAAATGGTAAAAAGTAGTCATAGAAAAGCATTAGAGAAAATTGCTGCATGCCCTTCCAGATTTGGATTTGAAGATATTTTGGCCACTATTATTGAAGCAAATTTATATAATAGGAAGGGCCAAATTGTTGCACAACCCGATTTAATTTTATATAGTTCGGAGGGAGATATTTATGTAATCGAATATAAAAGCAATGGTGATAAAAAATTAATAGAAAGAGCTAAAGATCAATTATATAATTCGGTTCAATGGTTTTCAAAATATACGTCGATTATACCCAAGACAAAAATAATTAATGGAACAAATTATAAAGGGAAATTTAATAAAAAACAATAGTTGCGAAATTTTATCTCTTAGAACTTTGTCTCTTTTTTCTAGCCTTACTATCTCCAGGTTTATATGACTCTTTTCTTCTTATATCTGCAATAAGTAAATTTCTATCATAATTTAAAAATGATTTTGTTAATTCTTCTGATTTTGAAAATTCAATAATTACTTTTGCTAATGCAAGTCTTGCAGCTTCAATTTGACCTTTTTCTCCACCACCCTTAACCATGATTGAAACATCAAAGTTTATCTTTCCCAAAATATTTTCTGCAATTCTTATTGGTTCCTCAATTTTAAGTTTATCAAATATTTGTAGATTTTTATAATTTTTTTTATTTATACTAATTTTTCCAGAACCTTCTGTAAGAATAGCTCTTGCAACTGCTGTTTTTCTTTTTCCAGATTTAATTATTTTCATCTTTTACAGATTTGCTTTATTTGAATGAATTTATTTTTATTTTCTTTTCTTAAATTAACTTTTTGAGTTTCTTGGAATTCTTTTGGAATTCCTGTATAACATTTTATTCTTTTATAAGTTATTTTCCCCCTCCCTTTTCGGTGGTTTGGGAGCATGCCTCTAATTGTTCTTTTAACTATTTTTTCACTTGTCCTTGAATGTTTTGGACCTTTTTGTCCGCTTCCAACTTTGCTTCTTTTTTCTCTGAAATTTTCTTCAATATTTTTTTTGTTTCCCGTAATTATTACTTGTTCACAATTTAAGATTATTATATCTTCTCCTTTTAATGCTTCTTTAGCAACATAACTTGCGAGTCTTCCCAAAATAGCATCTTTTCCATCTATTATTTTCATTTTATTATTTTAATTCCCTTAGCTTCGGGATTCTTTTTAATTTCTTCAATTATATATGAAAACTCGCTTTCTGATTTTAATATCTTTTCTTTTGAATTTTTTGAAAAAGCTAAAGCAATAATTTTTAGTTTTTTAGTTATTTCTCCATTTGATAGAACTTTTCCAGGAATTAATATTGTTTCGCCTTCTTTTGTTTCTTTATTTATTTTTTCTAAATTTGCATTCCTCCTCTTTTTTCTTGGACCTGAAATAATTCTTGCTATATTTAACCAATTATTATTTTTTTTGGTTGCAACTATTGTTTTTATTAATTCAGTGTTTGTCTTTTTCTTAATCTGCTTGGCAATAGTTGTTTTTGATTTCATTTTTTTAATCCACGAGAAAAATTATTTTTCCCGCTAACGCGATTAACTCGCAGGTAAAAATTCGAATATATTTTAGTTTATAAGGTTTTTTGTTATGCGGAAGAAACACCTCAGTTGTTTCTGTTCGTTTTAACCAATTATCTTTTTAGACTATCTTCAATGAAAGTATAATTTCCCTATAATTTTTTATACTATACTAATTATTTTCTTTTATGGATTCAGATAAAAAGAGGTTTTTTTCAGCAGTTTCCATTTTAGTTGGAACTTGTATTGGTGCAGGAGTTTTGGGAATACCTTATGTTGCAGCTCAAGTAGGGTTTTTTGTTGCACTTGCTTATATCATGCTAATAGGATTACTTGTTTTTACAATTAATCTTTATTTTGGAGAAGTTATTTTAAGAACAAAAGGAGATCATCAAATTGCAGGTTATGCTGGGAAATACCTTGGAAGAAAAGGAAAAATAATTATAGAGTTTGCAACAGTGTTTGGAATTTATTCTGCTATTGTTGCTTATATGTTTGGTGTAGGAGAAAGTTTAAATTTCTTGTTTTTTAGCAATTCCGATTATTCTATTTATTTTGGAGTTTTATTTGGCATTGGAATGTCGGGGTTACTCTGGAGAGGATTAAAAGTTCTTAAAAAATTTGAAAAAATTGGAGTATCTATTATCCTTATATTGCTTATCTTTATCTTTTTTGTTTTCATTAAAGATGTTAATTTTAGCAATTTATATTATATGAACACTGGAAATATTTTTCTTCCTTTTGGAGTTATTCTTTTTGCTTTAATGTCTTTTCATTCTATTCCAGAACTCCAAATTGTTTTGCATAAAAATGAAAGGTTGATGAAAAAGGTACTTATTAGTGGGACTTTAATTTCTATAGTCTTTTATGCATTGTTTGCATTTATTGTTGTAGGAATTAAGGGATTTGATACACCTGAAATAGCAACACTTGCATTAGGTAGTACTTTTGTTTTACTCGGAATTTTTACAATGTTTACATCATATTTATCTTTGGGAAATGCTTTACAGGAAAATCTTATGTATGATGAGAGATTTAGAAAAAAAGAAGCATGGTTTTTTACTTCAATTATCCCAATTTTGATATTTTTATTTATTAAATCATTTAGTTTTTTTTCTTTTATAAGCATTCTTTCGATAGGAGGAATTGTTTCTGGAGGATTAATAGCATTATTAATTTTATTGATGGTTAAAAAAGCAAAAGAAAAAGGAAACAGAAAACCAGAGTATTCAATTCCAGCAAATTGGTTTATTTTGGGAATCTTAAGTTTAATCTTTATCTTTGGAATTTTTGCTGAAATTTTTTAGTCTAATAATTTCATGCGGAAGAAAGGATTCGAACCTTCGCAGGCACTAAGCCACTTGGTCCTTAACCAAGTTCATTTGACCACTCTGACACTTCCGCTTAAAATTAGGATTAATTATGTATATAAAAAGTTTTATAAACCAGAAAACTTCAAGAATATTGAAGACGGCCATAGTAAGTTGGAAACATCTGTTCCCATCCGAACACAGAAATTAAGCTTCTTACGTCGTTTGTGCTAGTATCCTACAAGATGCAAAGCTTCGATGCTGTCTTCTTTGATATTTTTATAAAAGCTTAATTCTTTATTGATTTATGAAAAAAATCTCAAAACAAGAAGCAGAAAAACAAATAAAAGAATTTTTTTCTAATATTAAAAATAGATCCCCTAAAGAAGTTAAAAAAATAAAAAAAATAGCTATGAGTTATAATTTTCCTTTAAAGAGTTTAAGAAAACTTTTTTGTAAAAAGTGTTATGTTGTATTTAATAGAGATAATTTTAAGATAAGAATAAAAAATAATAAGAAAGTAATTACTTGTTTAGATTGTAATTACCTAAGTAGGTGGAAATTGTAAGATTATGTTTTTTTAAACTTTCCAACAAGTTCAATTAAATCTTCTTGTCCTAGCAAGACAGATCTACAGCAGTATCTTTCTAAACCAAGTTCATCTAGAATTTTCTTAGTATTTTCTCCCTCTTCAGCTCGTTTTTTGAATTTTTCCCACAAGTGACCAATTGGTTTTCCACAAGATAGACATCTAACAGGAATTATCATAATATTAATTCCATAAATTAGTTTTTAAAGGTTGTGATTAGATAAATTTATATAGAAATTTCACTAAAAAGAAGTATGCTTAAGAGAAAATATATAATAGAACTAAAAAAAGTAGCAAAATTTTATCATATGGGGGATAATATTGTTAAAGCATTAGATGGTGTCAATCTTAAAATTAAGAAAGGAGAGTTTATTGCAATTATGGGGCCTTCGGGTTCTGGAAAAAGCACTGGAATGAATTTGGTAGGAAGCTTAGATGTACCCACTCATGGAACAATCTATCTTGATGGGCAAGATATATCCGCCCTTTCTGAATCCGAACTTGCACAGATAAGAGGAAGAAAAGTAGGATTTATTTTTCAATCTTTTAATTTAATTCCAAATTTAACTGCTCTTGAAAATGTAATGCTTCCAATGATGTTTTTGGGAAAAGAAAAAGAAAAAAGAGAGGAAAGAGCGGAAGAACTTCTAAACTTAGTTGAATTAGGAAATCGGGTGAATCACTATCCTGGACAACTTTCAGGGGGAGAAATGCAAAGAGTTGCAATTGCTAGAAGTCTGGCTAATAATCCGGATGTTATTCTCGCTGATGAACCTACTGGAAATCTTGATACTAAAACCGGAATTAAAGTTTTAGAATTCTTAGAGAAATTAAATGATCAAGGTAAGACAATAGTAATGGTTACTCACGATCTTGAATTAGCAGAAAAACATTCAGACATAGTATATTGGTTAAAAGACGGTAGACTTAATAAAGTAACAAAAGGGAAAAGAAGAATATATCATAGTAAAAAGAAACCTGTAAAGAGGAAGGAATAATATGAAGGAAGATTATGTTTTCCTAGCATTTGAAAATCTAAAACACAGAGGAGTTAGATCTTGGCTAACATTAGTAGGGATATTTATCGGAATAACTTCTGTTGTAGCATTAATTTCTCTTGGAAATGGGTTGCAAATGGCAGTGAATTCTCAATTCGGTATTAGTTCAACAGAGATTATTTCTGTTCAAGCAGGAGGAATTGGTCTTGCAGGGCCACCAGGATCTGGAGATGTGAACCCCTTAACAATGGAAGATATGAAAGAAATAGAGAAAATTTCTTCTGTAAAAAGAGCAATAAGAAGAAATCTTCCTCTGGCGAAATTAGAATTTAATGATATTGTAGTTTTTGGGATTGCCATAAATATTCCTGATGGAGAAGACAGAAAATTTGTTTATGAAGTATTAAACTTGGGAGAAGCATTAGTTGGTAGACTACTAAAAGATGGAGATAATAATAAGGTAGTCTTGGGATATAATTTTTATGCTGATAAGGTTGGCTTAGAAAAATCAATAAAACCTGGAGATAAAATTCTTCTGCATGACAAGAGATTTGAAGTTATAGGAATAACAAAGAAACGAGGAAGTTTCATTTTTGATAATATTGCATATGTTAATGAAGAACCATTAAAAGAATTATTTGATTATGGAGATGAAGTAGATGTAATTGCAGTTCAAGTAAAAGATAAAGAATCAATGAATAAGACAAAAGAAGAGATAGAAAAAATTCTTAGAAAAACTCGTGATGTTAAGGTGGGAGAAGAGGATTTTGAAGTTTCAACTCCAGAGGCCTCTCTTGAAACAGTCAATAGTGTTCTTGGAGGAGTAAGAGCATTTATTGTTATAATTGCTTCTTTATCAATAATTATTGGAGCTATTGGAATTGCAAACACAATGAGTACTTCTGTAATGGAAAGAAAAAAAGAAATAGGAATTATGAAATCTATTGGAGCAACTAATGGACAAATATTTCTACAATTTTTTGTTGAATCGGGATTACTCGGATTAGTTGGAGGATTAATAGGAGTAATTTTAGGAATATTAATTGGGTTTGTAGGAATTGTGGCGCTTAACAATTTTATCGGAGCAGAAACAGTATCTGAGATAAATTGGATACTAATAACTTCCTCATTAATAGGAAGTTTTATGGTTGGAGCAATTGCAGGAATAGTTCCCGCATTAAATGCTGCAAAAGAAAATCCTGTGGAGGCATTAAGAAGTTAAGATGGTAATAAGTAAAGAAAGTATAAAATATTCTCTAAGAAATCTTAAGATGAGTAGATCAAGAAGTTTGTTAACAATACTTTCTATTTTTGTTGGCATTTCAGCAATATTTATTTTTGTAAGTTTTGGATGGGGATTATACGATTATGTGGATGAATTTACAACAGTAAGTTCAATTAACAAAGTGATTATTCAACCAAAAGGAGTTGGAGCACCAGGACTTGATGATACTTTCGCTTTAACAGAAAGTGATTTGCGTGCTGTAAAAAAAGTAGCCGGAGTATATGATGTAACTGGTTCTTCTTTTGATATTGCAGAGATACAGTATAAAACTTTTAAGAGGTATGTTTTTATAATGAGTTATGATCCAAAAAAACCTTTAATGTGGGATATATCCAATATAGGTTTGTTAAAAGGCAAGGAATTAGGAAATAAAGATAAAGGAAAAGTAATTCTAGGCTATAATTTTCAATTAGATGACAAGATTTTTCCTAAAGGGTTAGAGGTAAATGATAATTTTGATTTAAATGATGAAAAAGTAAAAGTAGTAGGTTTTATGGAGGCTGTAGGAAATCCCCAAGATGACTCAAATATTTATGTTTCTCAAGAATTTTTTGATGAATTGTATCCTGAAAGAGAGGGGGGATATGGGTGGGTAATAGCAGAAGTAGAAGTTGAAAAAATAGATAAAGTGGTAGAAGATATTGAAAAAGCTCTTAGAAAAAATAAAGATCAAGAAAAAGGGCAAGAAGATTTTTTTGTACAATCATTCGAAGAAATGATTGAAACTTTTTCAGAAGCATTAAATATAATAATTGGGTTTGTTATATTGATTGCCTTGATCTCAGTTATAGTTTCGGCAGTAAATACTGCAAACACAATGATAACATCAGTAATAGAAAGAATAAAGGAAATAGGAATAATAAAATCCATTGGTGCTAAAAACTCCGAAATACTAAAAATATTCTTATTTGAATCATCATTTTTGGGATTCATATCAGGAGTAATAGGGATAATAGTAGGATATGGGGTAACCTTGTTAGCAGGTAGAATTTTAGAAAATTTGGGGTGGGGTTTTTTAAGCCCGCATTATCATTGGGTTCTTTTTGTAGGATGTATATTATTTGCAACATTTACGGGTGCAATTTCGGGAGCAATCCCGGCCTGGAAAGCTTCAAAAACTAATGTAGTAGATGCCTTAAGATATGAATAATTAAAAACGTCTTTTTTTCTTCTTAAATAATTTATAAATTAAATATATAATAAAAACAACAACTAAAAAGATAATAACATAGGTTAAGGTAGATTTATCATCTTTATCATTTTTTCTTTCTTCAAAGAATGTTGGATCAAAGGAAACTGTTTCATTTGTTATTCTTCTTTCATTTATTATATCTGTATAGTGCAAAATTAAATTTATATCTCCCTTTTTTGGAATAGCTTCAAATTCGGCAGTTGTAAAATCATTTGAGTCTAATCCTCCTACAATATTCCGATTAGATACTTTAGCTATTAGATTTTCTTGTTTTGGAATTTCTACTGTAAGTGCTTCAATATCACTACTTCCTATATTCAATATTTCAAATATGATAATGTTTGTAGTTGCATCATAATCTTTTATATGGATTTCAAAATCTGCTTTAACATCTTCTGCATAAAGATTAAATTGTTTTAATTTGAAAAAATCTGCTTCAATTATTCCTGAACTAAATTTAACTGTTAATGGATTGTCCCCATCTAAGGCATCTGTATCAACTCTAACTTTATAAGGGACAATTAGGGATGAAGTATAATTCTTAACAAAAGTCCCACTTTCTACTACAACCTTAGAACTAGTATTTGGATCAAATGATATGGGATATTCGGGGAGCAATTCAAAAGAAACATAACCACAATCAGGATTTTCAACTCCTGTTACTTGAAAGATTAATCTTACATAATCTCCAGGTACTGCAGGGTAAGGGTCTTGATTTATCATTGTTGCATCTAAATCACAAGAAGCAGATAAAAAAGATATATTTGCAAATAATATAATTATAAAAAGATTTAATATAATCTTAATTTCTTTCTTATACATTATATTAATGAACATTAATTCTTTATAAATTTTCCTAAGAGATGAATAAATTATCCAAACTTTTAAAAACTATTTTTCTTTTCAAATAAAAAAGAGGAAAAAATGATTAAAAAGTGTATTTACTGCAGGATAGATGTTCCTGAAGAAAGTGTTATTGATGTCTGTAATAAATGCGGGAAAGGGGCCTGGGGAGAAAAAATGTTTGATACAATTGTGAAAAACATGGAAGATGCAAAAGAAAAGGGAGATTTATGCCATACAAATTAGCTAAAGAGAAGTTTTTTAAATAGCTTATTTCTGGTTTATTTATGAAGAAAAAACAAGTAAGAACAAAGGGAAAATTGCAGCTTAGTAAGTACTTTCAAGAATTTGTGAAAGGAGCTAATGTGGCAGTTGTTAGAGAATTAGCAGTTCAAGCAAGTTTTCCAAAGAGACTTCAAGGAAAAACAGGAGTAATAGAATCTAAAAGGGGAAAAGCATATATTATAAAAATTAATGATAAAAATAAAGAAAAAAGGTTTTTAATTGAGCCAATACATTTAAAAAAAATAAAACAGACTAAATAAGATGATAAAAGATATGCAACCAATAAGTATGGCTGAAAGTCTTGAATATATAAAGAAAGGCGAAACAGGCGCAACAGGGTTTATAAAAAAATTTGTAAAATTAAATCCAAAAGACGCAAGTGAATTAAAAAATAAACTCAATAAACTTGATTTGATGAAATTAAAAGAAGAACATATAGCTAAGATAATTGATATTTTCCCGGAAAATGCAGAAGATTTAAATAAAATTTTTGTAGGGGTTAGTTTAAATGAGGATGAAACAAAAAAAATACTTGAAACAGTTAAAGAATTCAAATAAGAAAAATGGAAAAAGAAGAACATGCAATAATCTTAGAATATTTACCAAATGGATATCCTTTAGAAGGGAAGATGATGCCCATTGCTCAGGCAATTGGAGAAATAAAATTAACTCTTTTAGAATTAGTTCCTAGAAAAGGAGAATCTCTTGAAGTTGGAGAAAAGGTTTATATTGGAGAAGGTAAAAGAGATAAAATATACTATATTCTTGGAAGACTTCCTAAGGAAAAATTAACAGAAGCTGCAAAAGAACAATTAGAAACCTTTATTAATAAGATAGTGAAAGAAAGAGAAAAAGAATTTGTTGAATTTTTTAATAAAGCAGATGCAATAAATAAAAGACTTCATCAATTAGAATTGCTTCCGGGTTTGGGTAAGAAATATATGCATGAAATCTTAGAACAGAGAGAACAAAAAGAATTTAAATCTTTTGAAGATATAAGTAAAAGAATATCAAATCTTCCCCATCCGGAAAAAGCAGTTGAAAAAAGAATAATACAGGAATTAACAAATATGGAAAGATATAATTTATTTACACAATAAAATGGAACAAAAAACACAAACAGAAAGAAAATATGAAGAAAGAATAATTAGAATTTTATCAAAAGATATAGAAGGCAAAATGAAAATTTATCCAGGATTAACAAATATAAAAGGAGTTTCTTGGAGTTTATCTAATGCTGTTTGCAAAATATTAAAAATTGATAAAAATAGGAAGATAGGGTCCTTAACAGATGAAGAAATTAAAACAATATCAGAATTCATAAAAAATCCAAAAGTTCCAAAATATCTAATTAATAGAAGGACTGATTTTGAAACAGGAGAAGATAAACATTTAGTTGGAAGTGATTTAGATTTACGGACAGAATTTGATATTAAAAGACTGAAAAAAATTAAGAATTATAAGGGTTATCGGCATATGTCGGGCTTACCTGTAAGAGGACAAAGAACAAGAAGTAATTTTAGAAAAAATAGGCGTAAAAGTACTGGAATTAAAAAGAAGGGGAAGAAATAATGAAAAGAAAACATAAATCATATTCTAAACCAAAAAGACCCTTCGATAAAGAAAGACTTGTTGAAGAAGGGAAAATAAAAGAAGAATTTGGATTAAAGAATAAAAAGGAAATTTGGAAATCAGAAGCCAAGATTAAATCAATAAGAGAGAAAGCTAAAAGACTAATCTCTGCAAATCCAGAAGAACAAAAGGCATTCTTTAATAGACTTAAAAAAATAGGATTAAATGTAAACTCAATTGCAGATGTTTTATCTTTAGAAAAACAAGATTATTTAAAAAGAAGATTGCAGACAATTCTTGTAACAAAAAAGATTGTAACAACTCCAAAAAGCGCAAGACAATTAATAACTCATAAAAAAGTCCTAGTTAATGGAAATATTGTTAATAGTCCTTCATATATTGTTCCCACAGAATTAGAAGGAAAAATTTTTTTAAAAAAGAAAGAAAAGAAAAAATTAGAAAAAAAGCAAGAGATTAAAAATGGAGAAGATAATAAGGAGGAAACTAAAAAATGAAACAAGAAGTAGAAACTAAAGAAAAATTAACAAATATCCAAAAAAAACCCTCTAAAGATATAGAAGCAATTATTAATATTTATACTTCTTTTAATAATACCCTTGTTCATGTAACAGATATGTCTGGAAAAACACTTGCAAAAGTTACAGGAGGGATGGTTACAAAACATGATAGACTTAAGGCTAATCCTACAATTGGAATGTTTATTGCCAAAAGAATATCTGAACAGATAAAAGAATTAGGTGTTAAATCATTATATGTTAGAATAAGAACAAAAACAAGGAATCCTGCTCCAGGTCCAGGTGCACATGCAATAGTAAAGAATTTATCAAGAGAAGGGTTTAAAATACTAAATATTTTAGATACTACAAGAAATCCAAGAGGAGGGCCTAAGAAAAAAGGCGGAAGGAGAGGGAGACGTCCTTAAAATAAAATGAAAATAATAGAAAAAAAACCAAATCAGATTGTATTTAGCACAAAAATAGAGGAAACTTTGGCAAACGCTATAAGAAGATATTTAAATCAAATACCAATTCTGGCAATAGATGAATTAGAAATTTCTAAAAACGATTCTCCTTTATATGATGAAACAATAGCCCATAGAATAGGCCTTATTCCATTAAAAATGGATAAATTAGATAAAAAACCAATTAAACTTAAATTATCTTCTAAAAAAGAAGGAATTGTTTTTTCAGAAGAATTAAAAGGTAAAGCAAAAATTGCTTATGAAAATATTCCAATAACTTTCTTAAATAAGAACTCTGAATTAGAATTTACTGCAACAACTAAACTGGGAAAAGGAAGTGAACATTCAAAATTTTCCCCAGGATTAATGTTTTATAGAAATCTTATAGAATTAAAAATAGATAAAGATTGTCCAAAAGAAGTTATTGATGCTTGTACACAAAATATCTTAAAATCAGAAAATGGAAAAATAGTTGTTGAAGATAGTATTAAATGTGATGATTGTGAAGCTTGCATTGAGGCTTGTAATAAGAAAGGAAAAGATTCAATAAAACTTATTCCAACAGGCGAATTAGTAATAACTTTGGAATCTTTTGGACAGTTGGATGTAAAAGAAATCTTTAAGAAATCTATTGATGAATTAAGAAAAGATCTAAAAGAGGTTTCTAAGAAAATTAGCAAATAATTCTAATTAGATATATTTTAAAAAGTTTAACTTAATCCTATCTATAGGCAGGAGTAGCGAAGTGGCCAAACGTGCGAGACTCAAAATCTCGTCTCTTAGTGAGTTCAGAGGTTCGAATCCTCTCTCCTGCATTATAATAAACTAAATATTCCTTTTTGAATTATTAAAACTCCTAAAATAAAATTTATTGCTATAGGAATATTGATAATTATTGATAAAAGAAGAATTACCCCTGCCAGAAAGTCAATCCAACTGGCAAGATTTTTGAGTAATCCTAAAGAGGATTTAGCAAGCAAGATTATTCCAAAGGTTATTAATATTTGATCTGAAAAGACTAGACTTTTATCTAGTATTAAAATTAACCCTGCAACTATATCAAATATTCCCAATACTTTAAGTAACATCTTTTTTAAACTAAAAGACACTTTAAAAATTATGCCCTTGTAGTTCAATTGGATAGAACGCATCCCTCCTAAGGATGAGATTGTAGGTTCAAATCCTATCAAGGGCGTTTTGATTAAATAAGGATAAGATAGTCTAGTGGCTAATTATTAAGAGATTTTTTGGAGAAATAAAAACTTCAAACTCCAAACATTTAAAAAAGTATCAAAATTATCTAAAATTAATGGAGCGTGGATAGTTTAGAGGCAGAATAGTTGGCTTCCAACCAATTGACCCGGGTTCGATTCCCGGTCCGCGCATTTCATGTTTAAAAAAAATGGAACAACAAAAAAACTGGCATGATAGGTATTATAAATGGTTATTGTTAATTCCATTAATACTCTTGATTTTCTCTATATTTTATATGAGTGCATTTTACTCAAAGAATAATGATTTTGCTTATAAAGATATATCTTTAACAGGAGGAACAAGTGTTACAATTTATGAAAAAGTAGATATACTTAATTTAGAAGAATTTCTTTTGGAAAATCTTGAAGATGTAAATATTAGAGAAGTTTATGATTTAGTAACAAGAGAACAAATTGCATTAATTATTGAAACAAAATCAGATGAAGTTGAAGCAAAAAAAGTTCTTGAAGAATTTTTAGAATATGAATTAATAAATGGGGAAAATGCTAGTTTTGAATTTACCGGATCAAGTTTAAGTGAAAGTTTTTACAAACAACTTTTGATTGCGATTTTATTTGCATTTATTTTAATGGCAATTGTTGTGTTTCTTATCTTTAGGATATTTATTCCTTCAGCAGCAGTTATTATTGCAGCATTTGCAGATATTTTGATGACTTTAACATTGATAAACATTTTAGGAATGAAAATTTCAAGTGCAGGAATTGTCGCATTTCTAATGTTAATTGGTTATTCCGTTGACACAGATATATTACTTACAACAAGAATCTTAAAAAGAGATGAAGGAAGTTTAAATGAGAGAATATATGGTGCATTTAAAACAGGAATGACAATGACCTTAACCTCCTTGCTTGCGATAGCTTTTGCTTTATTTGTTGTAAAATCTTTTTCAATTGTTTTAACTCAAATTTTTACAGTTCTTGTTATTGGACTAGGTTTTGATCTCCTCAATACATGGATTACAAATGTTTCAATACTTAAATGGTATGTGGAGAAGAAAGAATGAAGCTAACTTGGAAAATTTATTTATTAATAATTATTTTAGTTTTCTCTCTATTATCTATTTTCGGATTTCCTCCCCATTTTTCTCAAAAAGGAGTAATAATTACCAGTGTTGAAACAAATTCAACTGCATTTGAAGAAGGGTTAAGACAAGGACAGATAATAATTGGAGTTGATGGGAAAATAATAAATAATTTAGATGATTTTTCAAAAGCTGTACAAGGAAAATATTTGTCTAATAAAAGTATAAAAACAATATTTAATACAAAAAATTCTGAGGCAATTTTATTCTCAAAAGATGCACCAGAAATAACTATTTCAGAGATCCCAAAAACAAATATTAAAACAGGACTTGATTTGGCAGGAGGATCACGTGCATTAGTTCAAGCACAAGATAGAAAACTAACAACTGAAGAAATAGATGATTTGGTTGATATAACAAATAATCGGCTTAATGAATTTGGACTTGCCGATTTAAAAGTTCTTTCAGTTTCAGATTTAACGGGAAATCATTTTATGTTAGTTGAAATTGCAGGGGCAACTCCAAAAGACTTGAAAGAAATACTTTCTAAACAAGGAAAGTTTGAAGCAAAAATAGGAAATGAAACAATATTTATTGGAGGTGAAAGAGATATAGCCTCTGTTAGTAGAAGTGCTCAAGAAGCATTTATTGAAACTTGTAACCCTTCAGACAACGGATATTTTTGTAGATTTAGATTCTCTATTTTTTTAAGTGAAGAGGCTGCAAAAAGACATTCAGAAGTAACAGGAAAATTAGATTTGAATGAAACAAATCCCGAATATTTATCTGAAAAGTTAGATCTTTATCTAGATGATAAACTTGTTGATAGTCTTTTTATTGGAGAAGGGCTTAAAGGAAGAATAGAAACTCAGATATCTATTTCAGGTTCGGGATATGGTGAAACGCAAGACCAAGCATATAATGATGCAAGTGATTCAATGCATAAATTGCAGACAATATTAATTACGGGAAGTCTTCCATATAAACTAGAAATAGTCAAACTAGATACAGTTTCTCCATTACTTGGAAAAGAATTTATAAAATCTATTTTTTTAGCCGGTATCTCAGCATTATTAATAGTATCAATTATTATCTTTTTTAGATATAAAAAATTTAAGTCTTCACTTGCATTATTAGTTACTAGTATTTCGGAAGTTATCGTTATTTTAGGTATAGCATCTTTTATTGAGTGGAATCTTGATTTACCCAGTATTGCAGGAATTTTAGCAACAATTGGTACTGGAATAGACCAGCAGATTATTATCTTAGATGAATCTAAACAAAGTAAATTTTTAAGTATAAAACAAAGATTAAAAAGAGCTTTTACAATTATTTTAGGTGCTTATTTTACAGCCCTAGTTGCATTACTTCCTTTATTATGGGCAGGGGCAGGTTTACTTAAGGGATTTGCAATAACAACTATTATTGGGATTTCAGTAGGAGTATTAATTACAAGACCTGCATTTAGTGATATGATAAGGATGATAGAAGGAGATTAAGAATTATCTCTCCTTAAAATTTAAAAACCCTTTTCTTCTAATTTTAAAATGTATGTACAAAGTCATTTAGTATTAGGATTAATTTTTGCATTAATTTTATTAGTTATCTTTCCACAAATAGGATTAATTGGATTTTTATTAATTGCTCTTTCGACTGTCTTAATTGATGTTGACCATTATATTTATTATGTTTATAAGAAAAAAGATTGGAGTTTAAACAATGCTTACAATTGGTTTATTGAAAGATCAAAAAGATTCCAGAATTTATCCCGAGCTCAGAGAAATAAAGTATATAGTGGTTTTTGTTTTTTACATGGAACTGAAATCTTATTAGTTCTTTTATTATTCACCCTATTTTCAGAGTATTTCTTATTTATTTTTATAGGATTTACTTTTCATTTATTTTTAGATGTAACTTGTAGTAGAATTTTTATGGATAGGATGGATAAAATTTCCCTAATACACGATTTCTTCAAATTCAAAAAATTAAAACATCTTTAATTTTCTATAATTCTTACATAATATTTATAAACTAAATTTAAATAAGCATATCATGCAAATTTTATTAATAATTCCTAGGTATAATCTAACTAATAAGGCAAATTATCAATATGTTTTTCCATTAGGATTGGGATATATTTCATCTGTCTTAAAAAAAGCAGGGTATAGTGTAGATTGCTTAAATTTAAATCATTTTAATGGAAAAATAGAAGATTTGATTACAAGAAGATTAAATACTAAAAAATATAATTTTGTCTGCACAGGCCATATTGGAATTGGATATGCAATTGTTGAAAAGATAATTAATATTATAAGGAGTCATGATTCCCAACCAAAAGTTATTTTTGGAGGGCCCTTAGTAACTAGTGAACCAAAATTAATTTTTGAAAATTTAAAACCCGATTTTGCAATATTAGGAGAAGGCGAGATAACAATAATAGAATTATTAAAAGCTGTTGAAAGAAATGAAGATTTTAAAGATGTTGAGGGGATAATCTATAAGGATGAAAATGGAAAAACTATCTTTACAAAACAAAGAGAGTCAATTAAAAATATAGATTCATTACCTGTGCCAGATTTTGAGGGATTTGGATTTCTTAAAAAATTAGAAAATGAATGTAATAATTCTAATATCTATAATTTATTCGACTATCCTCGGACTTATCCAATACTAAGTAGTCGAGGTTGTCCGTTTCAATGTACTTTTTGTTATCATACCCTTGGAAGAAGGTATAGAATGAGGTCAATTAAAAGTGTTATGGATGAATTAAGAATAGCAGTTAAAAAATATAAGATTAATATAATTGAAATTATTGATGATATGTTTTCTATAGATAAAAAAAGATTATATGAATTTTGTAAGCATCTTAAAAAATTAGTAAATGAAGTTCCTTGGGAATGCAAATGGGAATGCCAATTATCAGTAAATACTGTGAGTAGAGAAATGTTAATGATACTTAAAGATTCTGGATGTCATGCAATAAGTTTTGGGTTTGAAAGTTATAGTCAAACAGTTCTCAAAAGCATGAAGAAACCAATAACTTCTAAACAAATTAATGAAGCACTTAAACTTTCAATGGAAATTGGTTTAAGTGTACAAGGCAATTTTATTTTTGGAGATTCTGCAGAAACAAAAGAAACAGCAAAAGAAACTCTTGATTATTGGAAAAAATATTCCAGAGGTCAAATTAAATTGGGATTTATCCAGCCTTATCCTGGAAGTGAGATTTATAATCGCTGTATAAAAAAAGGAATAATAAAAGATAAATTATTCTTTATCAAAAATAAAATTAGCCATACTAATTGGTTAAATATGACTGACAATATGACGGACAAGGAAATAGAAAAATTAAAAGAAGAAATAATTAATGCAAGAAGAAAATATTCTTTCTATGTACTTCCATTAAAAATTAAAGAAGATAATAAAAATAAATATAATTTATTGGTTAAATGTCCTTATTGTAAGGAAAATCTTAATTATAAAAATTGTCTTATAGAAAATAGATTTCATTATGCAATGCATGTTTCTTGCAGAAAATGCCATATGCGTTTTTTTGTAGTTAGTAGATTATATAAAATAGGTGTTGATTATTATAAGGAATTAGATTTTTTTAGAAGAAATTATTTATCTATAAAGGATAGTCTTTCGAAAAAAAGAATATAATTTTAAAAATATTTAAACAATAATTAATTATCTGAATAATGCAAAAACCAGTAAATCAAAAAGAACTAGATAGATATTTTAAATTACTTGTAAAATCTTCATTATTTGTGTTTTTTGGAGTATTCTTGTCAAAAATATTCTCTTATATTTATAGGGTAATTATTGCAAGGTATTTTGGACCTGAAATTTATGGGTCTTTTTCCTTAGCAGTAATAATATTCTTATGGTTTGTAGTTTTTTCATCCTTGGGGTTATTTGAAGGTCTTCTTAGATTTATTCCATTCTATAAGGGAAAAAAGAGAATCAATAATATTAGGCATGTCTTCAAATTTTCTTTGATAATATTATTTTTTTCAAGTATTCTTGCAGGATTAATCTTATTTTTTTCAGCAGAATTTATTTCAATTAATATTTTTAATGATGCTAAGTTAATATTTTTTCTTAAAATTTTTAGTTTATTAATTCCTCTTTATATAATTTCATATGCTCTTTTAACAGTAATTCAGTCATTTGAAAGAATTGCTGCCCAATCATTTATTGTAGATTTTTTACAGAATTTTCTCAAGGTAATTTTTCTTATTCTATTAATTTTTATAGGGTTAAATATTGACTCAATAATCTTTTCATATTTTTTAGGTGTTTTAGGTGTTTTTTTAGCTTCATTTATTTATTGTAAATATAAACTTTCAGAAATTTTTAAAAAAATTAGATTAAGCAAATCTTCTAAAAGGAAAATACAAAAAGAGCTATTTTCTTATTCTTGGCCTTTAATTTTACTAGGAATTTTAAGTGAAATAATGCCTAATATAGATTCATTTATAATTGGTTATTTTAATGGAACCTTTGATGTTGGGATATATAATGCAGCAATTCCGATTGCGTGGTTAATAGTATTTTTCCCAAGTTTATTTCTAAGGCTTTTTTCTCCCCTAATAAATAGAGAATTTTCAAGAAAAAACATAGGACTTGTTAGTGAATTAAGTAAACAGATTGTTAAATGGATATTAATTGTTAATTTACCTTTCTTTTTACTAATGATTCTTTTCCCAGGAGTATTTATTAATATTTTATTTGGACAAGAATATTTGGGTGCAGAAAATTCGCTAAGATTTTTAGCAACAGCTTATCTTTTTTCATCAATTACAATGATCTCCCATAATTTGATTTCAATGACAGGGAGATCAAAAATAATTTTAACAAATATAGTTATTATATCTTTTTTAAATTTGATATTAAATATTTTTCTTGTTCCAATATATGGAATTTCTGGAGCAGCATTCGCAACAATGGTTAGTCAGATAATATTAACTTTTATTTTCTTTTTTCAAACTAGATATTATGTTTCAATAGTTCCCTTAAGAAGGAAAATGACAAGAATTTTTATCTCAATAATTCCTCCAACAATCTTGTTAATTTATCTTAAGCAATTTATAACCGCTAATCTATTAACTTTATTTTTTCAAGGATCTTTATTTATTCTATTTTATTTATTTTTGATATTTATAACAAGGAGTTTGGATGAGAAAGATATAATGATTTTGGATACAATTAAGAAAAAAATATTTGATTAAATGATTATATTTATAAAACCAATAATCTTGAAATTTTAATGAAATTTATGTTTGCTATTGCTCCATGGGATATGTGGGAAGGTGAAGATGATACTCTTTATCCACTTGGTTTAGCTTATTTAGGGGCAGTTTTAGAGAAAAATAATTATAAAACGGATATTCTTAATTTAACTTATTCTAAATGGGAAGATGTTGTGGAAAAGGTAAGAGAAAAGATTGAGCGAGAAAAACCAGACTTTTTTGGTATAAGTATTCTTTCTAATAGCCGTATTTCAGCATTAAAATTATTAAAGATAGTAAAAGAAGTAAGCCCAAAAACAATAATTATTGCTGGAGGAGTCCATACTACCTTTCTATATGATCAAATTCTTAATAATTATCCTGTAGATTTTACAATACTGGGAGAGGCAGAAATTACCTTAGTAGAATTATTGGATAGTATTAATAATAAAAAGCCGATTTCTAAATTTAAAAAAATTAAAGGAATAGCCTTTAAACATAATGAAGAGATTATTAAAACAGAACCTAGAGAAAGAATCAGAGATCTAGATTCATTACCCTTGCCTAAACATGATTTCTTTAAGAATACAATAAGAAAATTTAATACAGTATATATGCTGACTTCAAGAGGATGTCCTTTTGGGTGTTCTTTTTGTCCTAGTTCTGCATATTGGGGAAGATGCATGATTCAAAGAAGTGCAAAGAATGTTTTTAAGGAGATGAAATATTTAATAAAGAAATTCCCAAATATTGAGCAGATTTATTTTATGGATGATGAATTTATTTGTAATAATAAAAGAATTATTGATTTATGTAAAATGATTTTAAAAGATAAAATGAAAATAAAATGGAAATGTCTAGGAAGAGTTTCATCATTAAACGAAGAAATTTTGGGATGGATGAAAAGAGCAGGGTGTATCGAAGTAATTTTTGGAGTAGAAAGTGGTTCACAACATATTCTAGACAATATTGGGAAAAAAGTAAAAGTCTCTCAGATAATAAATGCTTTTAAAATTTGCGAAAAATATAAGATTAAAACAGCTTTTTTATCGATTGTTGGACTTCCGGGAGAGAATTCAAAAAGCGCAATGGAAACAGCACTTTTAGCTAAAAAACTAAGAGTAGCAACCGAACCAGCCATTTTAATTGTTTTCCCCGGAACAGAAGTATATAGATTAGCAAAGGAAAAAGGATTAATAACGGATGATTATTGGCTAAGTGAAGGACTTTGTCCACTTTATACTGCAGAACATCCTAAATGGAAGTTATTATGGTGGTCCTTTAGAACAGGGTTTATAACTAACCTTTATGCAGATGAGGGGGATTTTTCTGGTTTTATAAAGAGAAAGTTAATTAATAAAATAAATCCAAATAATTTTTTAAGAATTTTTAAAAGATATGTTTCTGATAAAACTTAATTTATGATAGATTAAATTTATAAAGATTAATATTTCCCACCTTCTTATGAACTCTTTAAAAAATAAAAAAATATTGCTTGCAAGTTGGGGGTGTAAGGTTAAAACTAGTCAAGAGTGCAGAGATTGGCCTCCCGTATTCAAAAAGATATTTAGGAAAGTTATTTTTTTTAGTACAAAAAATAATATTTATTATTCAGGTAGGGAAAAATTAAATAAAAACTTTTTAAAAGTTCTTAAGGAAGAAAGACCTGATTATTTATTAGTTTGCCCGTCCCTTAGCGAATTTGAAATAGATACATTATTAAAAATAAGAGAAATTACTCCCAATACAAAAACAATAATGTGGTCAGGAGATGATGAATTTAGATTTGATGATTGGGTAAGATATTATGCTTTATTTTTTGATTATATTCTAACAACTAAAAAAGAAATTTCAATTTTTAAGAAGGATAAAATAAAAAATGTATATTCTATGATTGGAGTAAATCCTAATTATCACAGGAAACTTAATATTAAAGAGATTTATGATGTAACTTTCATAGGAACACCTTTAGCCGATAGGTATGATTATATAAAATTTTTAATGAAAAAAGGGATAAATATTAGATTATTTGGAGGAGATTGGCATAATTATTCAGATTTAAAAAGTATTTATGGTGGTTTTTTATACCCAGAGGATTTTATAAAAGTGATTAATCAATCTAGGATAAATCTTAATTTTTCAAAAACCTTTTTTAAACAAGGCAAATTGGGACAAATGAAAGGACGTCCAATAGAAATACTTGCATGTAACTCATTTTTATTAACAGAATATACTAATAGAACCATAGATTTTCTTGTTAAAAATAAGAAGATGAATTTTAGAAGTAAAGAAGAACTTCTTAAAAAAATTAAATATTATCTTAACCATGAAAAAGAAAGAAAGAATATTGCGAAGGAAGGTTATGATTATGTTATAAAAAATCATTCCTGGGAAAAATTATTTACAGAATGTTTTGAAAAAATAGAAAAAGAGAAAATTAGTCATAAGGACCTTCCAGAAGTTAATAAAAGAATAATTACTCTTTCTGAAGAAGAAATAGATTTACCAATCAATAAATTAAAAGAAAAATTAAAAAATGCAGATTATATAGATTTTTCTAAATCATTCAATAAGAAATCCCCTCACAAGAATTATTTTCAATCTTATTCTCTAATGATTTCTAAAAAAGATATCAGTTGCTGTAATTATTTTGTTTATTCTGAATTTTTAGGAGATTATCTATTAAATTTATCAAAGAAGTCGTTTAATACTCTAAAAAAAGAAGATTTTTACAAAATATTAAATGTAAATCAATTAATGGTAAGAAAAAGTTATTTTTTAGATAACTTAAAGGCATTTCAAAAATTATTTCATGGAGAAGTTTGTAATTTATTAAATGATAAGAATACTGTATTTGTATCCATTCCTTTAGTCAAAATACAAGCGATAAATGAAATTCCTTATAAGGATATGAAGAATGTATTTAATACACCTTTTTTTGATAAGATATTTTCTCTTATTCGTCAGAAAAGAATATTGGATAAGTATTTCTTTAAATTATTTCTCTTATCATATCCCGGAAAAAAATTTGTATTTAAATATCTTTCAGAAAGATTTTTTGATAAAGGTAGTTGGGAAGCATTGAATTTTTTTAATTAATCAATTTATCTATTTCATTAATAACACTTTTCTCATCTATTTTATATAATTCTTGTATGTTCTTACGCCCCCCATATGCATAAACATAGTCAACTAATCCAATTCTCTTTTTTAAATTAACAAGTAAATTATTATCAATAATAGTTTCTGCGATTATGCTTCCCAATCCACCATCTAAGAGGTGTTCTTCTAAAGAAACTAAATTCTTATATCCAGACATATTTTTTTTAAATTCTTCACTTATTGGTTTTAATTGATGTAAATCTAGAACTCCAATTGGTATGTTTTTATCAGAATAATATTTTTGAACTTCTAAAGCCGTATGAACCATATTTCCTGTGGAAACAATAGCCAAATCTCCTTTTCCAAATTCTCTAAACCCTGCTTGAATTTTTTCTCTATTTTTAGATATTCCATTTTGATCCGATAAATTTGGGAGAATTTCTCTATCCAATCTTATATAGGCGGGATTCTCGGAACAATACATTTTTTTTGCTAATCTTTTTGCAATCAAATTATCTGATGGACAATATATTTCCAGATTGGGTATTGCTCTCATTATTGAGATATCCTCTGTTAGATGGTGTGTCGGTCCAGAATCATCATAACTAAAACCAGGTCCTACACCAACAAGGTTTATAGGAATTTTCATAAGTCCACAATTTAATTTGGTAAATTCATGACATCTAGAAGTGATAAATGGAGCAATAGCATAAGTAAAAACTTTTTTCCCTTCTTTAGCTAAACCACCTGCTACAGCAATCATATTTTGTTCTGCAATACCTGTGCTAAAATATTGTCTTCCATTAAAATCTTCTCTAAACTTGTCAAGAGATGGAGCACCCATATCCGCATCAATTAACACCAAATCTCTATCTTCTTTCGCAATATCATAAATTCTATCCCAAAAGGTATCTCTCATCGATTTGTTATTCATATTCGCCTCTTGAAGAGTATTTTTTTAATTCCCCTTTTAATTTTATTGCATCTTCCCCCTTTGGAGCCATACCATGAACTAATGCTTTATTTTCCCAAGATTTAATTCCTTTTCCTTTAACAGTTTCAGCAATAATCACAAGAGGTTTACCTCTTTTATAATCTCTAAAATTATTAGTTGCTTCATAGAATTCTTTAATTGAATGACCATCTATAGTTTTTACATCCCATCCAAAAGATCTAAATTTTTTTTCTAAAGGATTTAATTTAACTATATCCTCTGTTGCTCCAAGTACGCCATACCCATTTCTATCAACTATTGCAGTTAAATTGTTTAAATTATAACTACTAGCAAACATTGCAGATTCCCAATTAGAACCTTCTTGAAGTTCAGCATCTCCTAAAAGGACAAATGTATGGTAATTTTTTTTATCTATTTTTGCTCTTAATGTAACTCCTGCTCCAAGGCCGAGTCCATGACCAAGTGAACCTGTAGAATACTCGACTCCAGGCACTGTATTCTGTAAATGTACTCCGAACTTAGCTTCTTTTTTACAAAAAGTATTTAACCAATCTTTTGGGAAAAAACCTGCATTAGCTAAAGTAACATACAATATTGGACTTGCCTGCCCCTTACTCAAAATAAATCTATCCCTTTTATCCCATTTTGGTTCATCTGATTTGTATTTTAAGATATTCCCTGAATAAAGTGAAGTAAGTATTTCTGCACAAGAAAAAGAAGAAGTAACATGCCCTGTTCCGGCGTCTATACACATATCTAAAGTTTCTTCACGAAAATCATTTGCCTTTCTTTGTAGCTTAATTATTTGTTCTTTTTCCATCTTAGAGATTTATTATTTTTCTTTTTAAAGATTATTATAATGAAGTTTAAGGAAAATCTAAACACATGGGATCTTTCTCATTTGTTCCTATTGCTAATTCTTCAATTTGTCTTGCAAATTCCCCATAAGTACATCTACCACATTCATTATTAACTTTTATTGATTGCAATAATTTTCTATGTTTATCACTTCCCCAATATTCTTTTATATTTTCTGGATTTGGATAATGACTTGTCAATCTAAATCTATCTTCTATTCTATGATCAGCACAAACATATGCATTCCCATCAGCACATGCTTGAAGCATTAGAGAAGAAGCTACGCAATTTTTGAATGTATGGTGTACTTTAAATTCAGGGTCATATTTGTGCATAACAGTAAAAACTCTAAAATTATCTTCTTCTAATTCATGACATTTTTCAAATTGTTCATGAATTTTATCAATTTTATAATTAATATCTATTCCTTGTTTATAGTCTTTTCTTTCTAAATCAACAGGTCTAGCATGAAAATCTTTTACTCCAATATCTTTTGCAAGTTTTGTAGCTGAATATAGGTCTTCCCAATTATCCGGTCTAATTAAAAATTTATAGGCTATATCTATGTTAGATTTTGTTTTTTCCTTTTTTGAAACTAAAAGTTTTAAATTATTAATAACTTTATCAAAGCCATTAGATTTGTGCACTTTCTTAAAAGTTTCTTTTGTCCCTGAATCAACAGAAACACCGACCCAACGACAATACATCATTTCTTCAGCAATTAAGTCATCAATTAACCCTCCATGCGTAGCAAATGAAGATTGCATACCTTTATTAGATATATATGAGGGAAGGGTCCAAACACCTTTATTCATTAGAGGTTCTCCTCCACCTCCAATACATACTCCTCTAACGCCCCAATCACTAGTAAAATCAATTAGATTTTCTAGATGTTTCTTTTTCATAACCCTCATATCTTTTCTAATCTCTTTTACATTAATTTTCAAGTATCTTTGAGCATTACAATGACCACATCCAAAATTGCATAAATGACTAGGATCTAAAGAGAGTTCAATTGGAGGAGGGAGTTCTCCTTCACCTTTTAACCACTTAGCAATTGGGATATAATGCGAATCAAACCAAGTCAATCCTTTCATTGAGTTAAAAGAATTGTATTTATTTTCTTTACGCCATTCTTTTCTTTTTTCTTGCCAATCGTCTCTCATTTTAATTTATTTCTTTTTTTAGTTATTAAGGATTGTTGTTCTTGAAAATATTCTTTTAATATCTCCAAACATAGAGGTTCTAATTTTATAGAATTTATTTCCGAGATATTAAAGAAAGCAAATCCTGCACCTTCTTTTAAAATTATATTAAAAATTTCTCTATCAAATAGAACCTCGAAAATATATCTTTTTCCATAAAATCCTACTGAAAGTTTATAGTCTTTAATCCTAAATAACTTGAATTTATTTATGTTAAATTCAATTTCTTCTTTAATTTCTCTTTTTAAGGCTTGTTCCGGAGTCTCTCCATTTTCAATTTCTCCTCCAAAAACACTCCAATATCCGCCAGGTATAATCGGATAATCTAAACTCTTTTTTTGCAATAGAATTTCACTTTTATTATTCACAATTATTGCTTCTGCAATATCTCTCTTTCTCATATTAAGATTTATTATTCCTCCAATAACTTTCTTTTTAATTTTGTTTTAGTCATATTTTTAAGATGTTTTTCTGCTTTTGGTCCAAATTCAGATTCAATCATTTTTAAATATTCTGGATTTTTAAAATAATTATCAAAAGCATAATCTCTAAATTCCAAAACTTCTTTTGGCGAGAGATGTTTTGTTGGGAGAGGTAGAAAATTATAACTATGTTGAGCATAATCAATCCATTTTTTAGATAATTTGACATTTTCTTGTATAGCATTCTTATATAATTGTGAACCAGGCATAGCAGTAGTACAATAGAAATTTCCAAATTCACAATTTAGTTCTTTTGCCAAGTCAAGTGTTTCTCGCATACTGTCTAAGTTATCTTCAGGTAATCCAAACATATAGTTTGCTATAACATTTATTCCAGAATTTTTAATAATTTTTCTATTTTCTATCATACTATCTTTTGTAAATTTTCCCTTATGTACGTCTTCTCTTACTTTCTCATTTCCTGCTTCATAACCAACACACAACCAATTAAATCCTGCTTTTTTCAATTTTCCCAAATATTTTTCTTTTATAGTATCAACCCTTCCATAAGCCCATATATTTAATTTAAGGTCTTCTTTGATTATTTTTTCTGCAATTTCCATAAAATGGTTCGAGTTAAGAATAAACATTTCATCAATAATTTTTATATTTTTTATATTATATTTTTCTTGAAGTGTTTTAAGTTGATTTACTACCCATTCAGAATCCCATGTTCTTATTCTTTTTTCTCCAAAAGTTTCATGAATAGAACAAAAATCACATGTAAAAGGACAACCAAGACTTGTCGAGATAGATGCATATCCAAATCTTGAATCCAAGTTATCTAGACACTGCCAGTTATGAGCTTTATATTTATCCATTGGCAATAAATCCCATGCAACACTATCTAATTCTTTAGAGAGATTTTGCATATTTTTTTCTCTTGGAGTATTTCTTATATTTCCATTTTCTTTCCACCATAATCCAGGGATATTATTCGGTTTAGAGTTTTCTAACAATCCTTGTAGAGTGTAAAATCCTTCTCCTTGACAGACAAAATCACAATTTTCTTCTTTTAAGGTTCTTCTAGGCAGTGCAGATGGGTGAAGTCCTGTTAAGATTATTTTTCTATTTGGTTCTATTTTTTTTATTTCATTAGATAATTCTCCAACACCTGTCATTAATTGTGTTGATGCTGAAGGATGTTGACCATAAACAACAATATTAGTTAATTTTGGATTATCTTCTTTTACAATTCTTGCTGTTTCCTTATGAGTTAAGTTTTCTGCATTTGCATCTATTATTTTTACATTATAGCCCTTATTTCTGATAAACCCGGCTGTTAATGCAGCCCAAAATGGAGGTTCTATTGCAGAAAAATCTTTGCTTAAATCTTGATATACTTTCTTTTTTGTTCCTCCAACATTAATTAAAAGTAAGTCTAAATTTGATGACATTTTAGGTATTATATTTATTAGAAAATTCAACTAATAAACTAGATTTTTTATTTTTTAATGCTTTTTTATATGCAGGGACTATATCTTCTTTATTTTCTAGTTTTACTACTTCAATATTTTTTAACATTAATTTATATGCTTCTGTATAATCTGAACAGTGTTGAACTCCTGGATATAAAGGAGATGTTGCACCAACAGCAGTCCGTATTATTACTTTTGGATTAAATTCATTATTAGTCATTTCACTTATTTTTTCTAGATGATTAACTAATTGATTTGTAGCACAAATTAAGAAATCAAATCTTGGAAAAACAGAAACAGGGATATATCCTTGTAAACTTAATCCAGTAGAGATTCCTATTTGAGTATCTTCCATTACAGGGAGTTCTATTCTTTTTGATTTAGATATCTTTTCTAGACTCTCATGCAGGGCACTTCCTTTATATCCCACTGTTTGACCTAAAAATAAAACTTTTTTATCTTTTGCAAGAATTTTCATAGCTTTTGTTAATTCATCTTTATAAATCATTTTAGAAAGTTATAGATTTCCCACAACCTACATGGGGATATTTTCTAGAATATTTAAATTTTGTAATATTAGATTTAGCGTTATCTGTAATTCCCCATACCTCTCTTGTAGGGGTTGCAACTCCCAATCCATTATCTTCAACTACAAAAGTTATGGGTAAATTATGTCCTTTAGAGTATTTTACACATTCATGAAAAATTCCTGTTTCTGCAGCCATATCACCTGTAAAACACCATACTTTTTCATCAAGGCCTTTTCTTTTAATCCCCATTGCAGTTCCAACAGCTATAGGCAAATTCCCTCCAACAATTGCTGAAGTAAAAAATTTATACTCTTTACTACTGATATGCATACTTCTTTTTGCAAGTATTTCTTCTTTTACTTTTTCTCTAGGTATGCCTTTTAATAATGCATGGTAATGGGGCCTATGCGTAGAAAATACCCAATCTTGTTCTTTTATTTTTTTAAAAATTTTAATTAGATAATCTTCACTACCAACACTCAAATGAATTGGTCCTTTTATTTTTCTATTTAAAAATAAATTTTTTATCTCTTCTTCAAAATTAATAAGATATTCTTTTGTAATACTCATAAATTTTTCTAAATGGCTGTCTTTTTAAAGATTTATGTATTTGGGATAGTATTGTTTTATAAAACAACTAAATTATGAGATATGATGAAATTTAAACAGAAAAATAAAAAACAAATAGTTTTTTTAGAACCCTTTCCAACAGTTATGGTTTATAAAATAGCAAGACTATTTAGAAAGAAAGGCTATAAAACAATTTTGATAATTCTTTTGGAATCAAAAGGAGCTTCAAAGGAATTTCATAAAGGAGCTTTTGATAAGATAATCTTTTTTGATCTTAGTTTTTTCAAGATAAATTTAAAAAATGTTCATTTAATCTTAATGTCTCTTGTTAAGAAATTAAAGGGATTAATAGAGTCAATTATCTCAATTTTAAAATTAAAACCTTATGTTATTTTTACTAGAGGCTCTCCAAGTTGGCCTTGTGCATTAACTATGAAGTTATTTAAAAAAATTCCAATTATTTATTTTCCTTACGATATTCGTTGCCAATATTATAAGAGTGTAGAACATGCAATAAAATTTGGAGGAATGTCAAAATTTGAGCTCAAGGCAGAGAGGTTTTGTTTTGAAAATGCAGATGGAATAATTCATAAGGGTTATCCAAGAGAATTAGAATTCTTAAATGGAAGAATGTTAGGGGATAAAATAAAATTATCCCCCCTTACTTTAAGTTTTCTTCCTTATTGTTCAAAAGAATTCAATGTTCCTATTAATAAAAATAAACTTTCAAGAAAAGATAAAGAGATTCATATAGTTCATATAGATTCTATGGGAAGTGTTGGACCTATTGGGGCAAGATATGTTTATAATACCTTAAAAGATTTAGTAAATCAAAAAATTCATATACACATATATTCAAGACCTAATTCTATTTCAAAAGAGCAATTAATGAAATTCTTTAAAGAAGAATCTGAATTCACAAAATCGTATGGAAGTCTTTTAAAATCAAATTATTTCCATCTCCATTCCCCCTTAGAACCAGATAAAATTGCAGCAGAGATATCTAATTATGATTACGGACTTTATCCTTCAGGACCAAAAACAGAATTATCAGAGTATGATTTAGAATTAAAATTTTCAACAGGGAATAAGATAGCTTCTTATTTAGAAGCAGGACTTCCACTTATCTATGAGGATGATGCTATTTTTACAGGAGAATTGTTAACTAATTATAAGATTAATATACCCTATAAAATTCAAAATCTAAAGACATTAAAAAAGAGACTAAATAAACTAAATTATTCAAAACTTATAGAAAATGTCAAAAAAGCAAGAAAAGATTTTGATATGAATAAGAATTTTCCAAGATTAGAGAAGTTTGTTAAGAATGTTGTTAAAGATAAATAAGATTGAATTTTAGATACATAATCTTTTTAAATTCATCTTTATCTTGCATTTACATGGAAAAGGAGAGAGTATTAATTATTAAAACAGGTTATTCTGAGATTTTAGATGTGGAAAATCATCTAAAGAAAGTTAGTTTAGGAGATATTTTAAGATCAACAGCATTATTAAATCTTTATAAAAAAAGTAATGTTACATGGTTAACAGATAAATCTGCATTTCCTTTATTAAAACAAAATAAATATATTGATAGATTATTATATCTTGATTTTGAAAATGCAATACATTTATTAGATGAAGAATTCGATACTTTAATTAATCTAGAAAAGGATAAGGATATTTGTAGATTTGCAAATAAAATAGATGCTTGGAATAAAAAAGGATTTAGATTTGATCGGAAGTTGGGAAAAACAGGGGCATTTGATAATGCCTTTGATATATTATCCTTGAGTATTAGCCCGCATCTTAAAAAAAATAATTTGCAAACTGCTCAAAAACTTTTGTTTGAAATTGTTGGTAAGAAATGGGAAGAGGAGGAATATGTCTTAGGTTATAAACCAAATAATAAGGAAATTTATGATGTAGGGTTGAATACTCAAATTGGCCCTAAGTGGCCCATAAAAAGCTGGTCTAAAAAAAATTGGGATGAATTAGAATCAATTTTAGTCAAAGATGGACTTAAAGTAAGTAGGCAAGATAAGCAATCTGATGAAATCCTTACAAATCTAAATAAATATATTGATTGGATTGATTCTTGTAGGTTAGTTGCCACAAATGATAGTTTAGGTATGCATCTAGGAATAGCTCTTAAGAAGAAAGTATTGGGGCTTTTTGGACCAACACCTCATAAAGAAGTTCATTTTTATGGCAGAGGAAAAGCAATTTTGCCAGAAGGATATAAAAAGTGTATTCCCTGTTTTGATGTAAGATGTAATGAAGAAGAATTGTGTATGGAATCTATTTCTCCAAAAACTGTTTATAAGGAGGTAAAAAATTTATTAAAAAATGAAGTGGAAAGTTCCCTTTATTGATCTTTCTTTGCAATTTAAGAATTCAGAGCAGGAAATTACAGAAGAATTTAAGAGAGTTATGAATGAAGGAAGTTTTATTCTTAGAAATGATGTTGAAAAATTTGAGAATAATATGGCATTATACCTTGGAGTAAAACATGTTATAGGAGTTAATTCTGGAACAGATGCTTTATCCCTTTCTGTAGAAGTTGCAGGGATAAAAGAAGGAGATGAAGTTATTACTGTTGCACATACTTTTATTGCAACAATTGCAGCAATAGTTCATAGAAAAGCTAAACCAATTTTAGTTGATATTAAGGATGACTTTAATATGGACATGGAAGAAGTTGAGAAAGCAATAACCTCTAAGACAAAAGCAATAATTCCTGTTCATTTAAATGGAAGAATATGTGATATGGGTAAATTAATGGAGCTAGCACAAAAACATAATTTAATAATCATAGAAGATGCCTGTCAATCTCTTGGCTCGTTATATAAAGGTAAGAAAGCAGGGAGTTTTGGACTTGCAGGATGTTTTTCCACACATCCATTAAAAACTCTTAGTTGTGCTGGAGACGGTGGATTTATTTCTACAAATAATGATGAAATAGCTGAAAAAATAAGATATTTGAGAAACCATGGCCAAAAAACAAGAGGAGATATCTTTGATTTTGGTTATAATAGTAGATTAGATAATCTTCATGCAGCTTTATTAAATATAAAATTTAAACTACTTGATAATTGGATAAAAAGAAGAAGAGAAATAGCATCTATTTATTCTAAAAGATTAGCAGATTTGCCCTTGATACTTCCACCTTCCCCATCACCACAAGATTTTTTTGATACATATAACTCCTATGTTATTCGTACATCTTATCATCAAGAACTTATTGATTTTCTAAAACTAAATGGAATAGAGATATTTTCTCATTTTTCAAAACCATTATACCATAATCAAAAGTTAAACCTCCTTAATTATCATCTTCCCCTGCAAGAGAAGATATGTAAAGAGATTTTATCTCTCCCAATTTATCCAGAGTTAACTAATGAACAAGTAGAATATGTAATAGAGACTATTCATAAATTCTTTAAAAATAAAAAATGACTGATGTAGATAATCATAAACTAATGTATCACCCTGAAAGAGTTTCTGAATGGGAAGAAAAAGGAGATTGCGCTCCAATTTATGCAGAAATAGGACCCACAAATACTTGTAATCATCGATGTGGATTTTGTGCGCTTTCTTATTTAGAATATGGAAAAGATTTTATTGATAAGGATGTTATGTTGCAAACATTAAAAGATATGGGGGAACAAGGGATAAAATCAGTAATGTTTGCAGGAGAAGGAGAACCTTTATTACATAAGGAGATAAGTCTATTTGTAAAAACTGCAAAACAAGAAGGGATGGATGTTTCTATAACCACAAATGGCGTTCCTTTTAATGATAAAAAGATAAGTCAAATTTTACCCCATCTTTCATGGTTAAGATTTAGTGTTAATTCAGGTAGCTCTAAAAATTATTCAGAGGTTCATGGAACAAGTGAGAAAGATTTCTCTAGAGTCATAGGAAATATAGAAAGATGTACTGAGTATAAGATAAGGAATAATTTAGATACAACAATAGGAATCCAATTTTTAGCAATATCCCAAAATATAGATGAGGCCCCAAAACTTGCAAGGATATTAAGAGATATTGGAGTAGATAATCTTCAAATTAAACCTTATTCTAAACACCCAAATAGTAATAATAATTATGCAATAGGAATTAGTGAATTTAATAAACTTGAAGGAAAATTAGCAGGATTTAATTCAGATAATTTTAAGATTTTATTTAGAAGACAAACAGCAAAAAGAATTAATGAAGGAATTAATTATTCTGAATGTCATGGACTTCCTTTTTTTACATTAATAGATTCAAAAGGGAATATTATCCCCTGCAATTTATTTTATAAAGAGGGAAAATTTACTTACGGGAATTTATATAAAAATTCTTTTTCAGAAATTTGGGAAGGGAAAAAAAGGAAAGAGATTAGCAAAAAGATAAATATTGAAGGATGCAGGGAAGGGTGTAGATTAGATCCTCTTAATAGATATCTCCATAGGGTAAAGAATCCAAGATCTCATGATAACTTTATATAAAAAATACATAAAATTTATAAACAAATCTATTCAATCAAAAAAATGAACAAAGAAGGAAAAAAGAGAGAAGAACCAATAATTTTGGATGGGCATAAATTAGCTTGGCATAAAGATAGAGTTGAAGCATGGTTAAGGGGTGAAAGAATTGTCCCCATTACAATAGATTATGCTTTAACAAGAGCTTGTAATTACAAATGCACTTATTGTTATAGTCAATTGCAAGAAAATGATAATACTAAGATGTCTAAGAAACACACCTTTAGATTTCTAGATGATTGTGCAGAAATGGGTGTTAAAGGAGTAATTCTTATGGGAGATGGCGAAAGCACGGTTTCCCCTCATTTTGCAGAGACTTTAGTTTATGGAAAAAAGAATGGAATAGACATGGCTGTTGCAACAAATGGTGCTCTTTTAAAGGAAGAAGAATTGGGAAGCATATTATCTTCTTCCACCTGGTTCAGATTTAATATTTCTGCAGGGATCCCAAAAAGATATTCGGAAATTCATGGTTGTAAGGAAGAAGAGTTCTATAAAGTTATAGAGAATATTAAAAAGAGTGTTAAAATTAAAAAAGAAAAAAAATTAGATGTAACAATTGGAATGCAAATGGTATTTATGCCAAAGTTTAAGGAAGATGTTATTCCTCTTACAAAATTAGGAAAAAACCTTGGAGTAGATTACTTAGTCATAAAACATTGTAGTGATGATGAAAAAAGAAAGCTTGGATCAGATTATCAAGAATATCTTGAATCTGATTTAATTAATATTTTAAAAGAAGCTGAAACATATTCTGATGAAAATTATTTTGTTAAGGCTAAATGGTCTAAAATTCTAAGTGGAGGGAGAAAGAAATATTCTAAATGTTATGGAACCCCTTTTCTTATGCAATTATCCGGTTCAGGATTAGTTGCTCCATGTGGCCAACTTTTTAATTCAAAATACCAAAAACACCATATAGGAAATATCACAGAAGAACCTTTTAAAGATATCTTAAAAAGTGATAAAT
The DNA here is from genome assembly GCA_002731115.1 of Candidatus Pacearchaeota archaeon. Taxonomy (GTDB): domain Archaea; phylum Nanobdellota; class Nanobdellia; order Pacearchaeales; family GW2011-AR1; genus NP1466. Next base: position 67,747 of record PBZO01000001.1, on the reverse strand, counting down.
ATTGGGAAGTTGTAAATCATCTAGCATCTAATAAACATAATGTTCATACTGATTGCGGAGTCATGTGCTGCCAAGATAGAATTAACGAGTATTTATGGGATTTAAAACAAGGGAAAATTAAATTAGAAGAACCAAAAGGAAAACGTCCGCTACATATTAATTTTATTTAACATATAAATCTTTAAAAATAAACCTATTTAATTTATAAAATGGAGAAAGTTGCAGTTATTGGAAGTAATTCATTTTCAGGAGCTCATTTTGTTGACCACCTTTTGGAAAATACTGATTATAAAGTAATCGGAATTAGCAGATCTCCAGAATCTAATTCGATCTTTCTTCCATACAAAGGTAAAGAAGGATTTAAATTTTTTCAAGAAAATATAAATGATGATTTAAGCAATATAGTTAATATTCTTAGAAAAGAAGATGTAAAAAAAGTAGTTAATTTTGCTGCTCAGGGGATGGTTGGACAAAGTTGGGATAATCCAGAACATTGGTTTCGTACTAATTGTTTAGGAATTGCTAATTTAACAAATAAATTAAGAAAGATAAAATCCTTTGAGAAATATGTTCAGATTTCTACTCCGGAAGTTTATGGTTCATGCAATGAAATTGATGAAAATACATCTTATAATCCCAGTACTCCTTATGCATCATCGAAAGCAGCAGGAGATATGTTTATACAAAATTTGGTAAAACAATTTAATTTTCCTGCAAATTTTGTAAGATCTACTAATGTATATGGCCCTTGCCAACAATTATTTAGGATTATCCCTCGCACAATAATTTATGCTAAATTAGGAAAGAAATTACAACTTCAAGGAGGAGGAAAAGCAATAAAATCTTACCTTCATGTTAAAGATGATTGTAGTGGTATATTAAAGATATTAGAGGATACTAATAAGGGGGAAGTATATCATTTATCTCCAGATTCAGGAATTAGTATTAATAATCTAGTTAGGAAGATCTCTAATAAAATAGGAAAAGATTTTGATGATTTTTCTGAGATAGTTGATGAAAGAAAAGGGCAAGATAAGGAATATATTCTAAATTCAAGTAAAGCAAGAGAAAGATTTAATTGGAGACCCAAAGTAGATTTTGATAAAGGAATTGAACAATGTGTTAAGTGGGTAGATAAAAATTGGGATGTAATTAAAACACTCCCCTTAGAATATATTCATAAGGAATAATTCTTTTTTATAAAAAAAATAATTCCTCCAAAAGAATTAAAAATTATAAAGTTTACACAAGTTTATTAAAATGGAGAGAGCATCAAAAATAATATTATTAAATTCTAAGAAAGAATTCTTGTTATTTTTAAGAGACAATAAATTGGATATACCTTTTCCAGGATATTGGGATTTTATTGGAGGGAGAATAGAGGGAGATGAAACAGATTTAGAAGCAATTAAAAGAGAAATAAACGAGGAGATAGAAAATGTTAATATAAATAAAATAGAGTTTCTTGGAGAGATTTTTGCAAGTGATAATTGCAGTAATTCCATCTTTGTTGGCAAAGTAGATACACCCTTAAATAAAATAAAATTAAATGAGGGTCAACATTAAATTATTTTAAATTTAAGGAATTATTTAAAATAAAACTTGCTCAGTACTACCTAAATTTTATTGTGCAAAATAAGGAAAAATTAGGACTATAGTTTCTGTATATATTTATCTATAATAATTCTTTTAAACCTTCTTTTTAGTTCCAGTTTATGAGTAAACAGAAAACCATTGAAATTCCGGATTCATATAAATATATTGCAGCATTTTTAACTATGAATTGTAATCTTAGTTGTAGTTTTTGTCTAAATGATTTTGGAGAGATATTAAATCGAAAAGGATTTCATGAACTCTCGGGAGAAGAGTGGGTTAAAGCATTAAATAGAATTGAATCAAGAGAAAATCTTCCAATTACTTTTTGTGGAGGTGAACCATTCTTACATAAGGATTTTATATATATAATTAATAATTTAAAACCAGAACTTAATATTGATATATTAACAAATCTTTATATTGGAGATAAAGGATTAGAGAGATTTATTTCAGAAGTCGATCCAAAAAAGATTAATAGAAAGTCTAAATATGCCTCAATTAGAGTCAGTTATCATCCAGAACAGATGGAAGATGGAAAGAAACTAGTTGAAAATGTAAGGAAATTTAAGGATGCTGGATTTGATATAGGAATCTACGGATTAAAACACCCAGATCCAATGCTATCTGCTGCAAACACTCAGATGCAATTTAGGTGTATAGATTCTGGGATAAATTATAGAGAAAAAGATTTTACAGGAAAATATGAGGGATTTGATGATATTGATAGACCTTTCTCTATTACTCATGGAGATTATTCAAAATACCCTAATTCAATTCTAGAAGAGAATACTAAGAATTGTATGTGTAAAACCTCTGAATTATTAATCGGACCAAAAGGAGATATATATAAGTGTCATAGAGATCTTTATGCAAAAGAAAATAGTATTGGCGATATAACTAATCTTAATTTCCAGATAGAAGACATTTTTAGACGATGTAATCAATATGGACAATGTAATCCTTGCGATGTTAAACTTAAAACAAATTATAAACAAGAACTAAAACATACTAGTGTGGAGATAAAAGAAATACAATCTACTTAAATTTTTAAGGAGAGTTTTACTAATTATCAGATGGGCAATCATCAAATTTTTTTGGAGAATAAGTTTAAGAAAGTTGCAGAATTAATTAGAGAGAATTCTAAAGTATTGGATATTGGATGTAATAATGGGATGTTCAGGAGGTTTATCCCAAATTGTAAATATTATGGGGTAGATATCGATAAAAATCTAGTTAATAAACTAATTAAAAAGAATATAAAAGCTAAACAAGCTGATTTAAATAAAGATGAAATTCCATTTAAAAATCAAAAGTTTGATTATATTCTTCTATTAGATATCTTAGAACATGTAATAGATTCAAAAAAGCTTCTTATTGAATCAAAAAAAAGATTAAATGAATCGGGGAAGATTATTATAACTCTTCCTAATGATTATCATCTTCTAAATAAGGTTAGATTTCTCTTTAATAGGTCTATAACAGAAAATCCCTTTGATCCTTATGGACATTTGCATTATTTTTCAATAAAAACAGGAGAAAGATTTTTAATTAATAGTGGATTTAAAGTTTTAAAGAAAGATTATATTGCCTCAACCAATCCTTCTTTTTTACCACAAGTTTTTAAGAATTTTTTAGCAAAGATATTCCCTCAAAGTTTTGCAAGAGATATTTTATATATTCTTTCTTAAACCATATTACATCCCTTGCATTCTAGAGGGGCTTTTCTTTTTCTTAATAATTTTCTAGTTAATTGGTATTCTTTTCCATTCCAGATTTCCCAGAAATCTTTTTTTAAAATATTTCCAAAGTAAGGTTTTTTATAATCAAGTATTTTGCAACAAGGAGTAATATTTCCATTCCATGTAATATAAATACTTCTCCAAGGCCAGATACATCCAACACTTTCTTCTTCATCAAATATAATTGTTATATTATATTTTTTTGCAATTTTCTTGGCTTCTTTAATTTTCTCTTTTAATTTTCCATTAAAATTTGAGACTACTTGAGTTTTTGTTCTTGGATTATATTTATCCAAATAATCTTTTTTTTCTTGGACTGTTTGGAATCCTACTTTTTTTATACCAAGACTATTTGCTAATTTAATAAATTCAGGCATTTCATTAAGATTATCTTTCAAAATAACTGCACTAGTACTTACAATAGTTTTCTTTTTATTCTTTTTTAATTCTAAAACTAAATTTTTTATATTTATTTTAACCTTATTAAAATTAGCACCTTTTCTTATTCTCTCATATTTTTTTCTAATTGTAGAATCAATAGATATCCCTATCTCTCCTATATCTACTTTGCAGATTTTATTGATTATCTCTTTTGTTAACATTGTTCCATTTGTTGTAAAAAAGATGGTTATGCCACGATTATTTGCATATTTTATCATATCAAATAATTCCTTATTAAGAAGAGGTTCTCCTTGTCCTGAAAGATGTATTTTTGATAAAGAATCTAATTCTTCTAGAATTTTCTCGAAATCTTTAAAAGTCATCGTTCCAATAGGAACATCTATTTTTTCTCTAATACACATTTCACATTTAAGATTACAATGAGAAGTAGGCTCTATTTGGGCAATTATTGGTTTATTTCTAACAATTAATTTCTTTTTTGATTTTAGATATTTTGTGATATTAAGGAGAATTTTTAGCTTCTGATTAGATTTGGTTTTTAAAAATGAATTATTACTTTTTAGGAAATCATAATACTTCTTTAGTTTCATAGTTTTATAGGACATATTATTTTTTCTTGCAAATAAATCTGTAATTTATATTTCCCCAGATTTTAAATAAAGCTAAAAATCTTAAGGTAAATCTTTGTTTTTTTCTTTCTTCTTTTAATTTTTCTATATCTTCATATTCTTTATCCAGGATTATAAATTTCTGGGATATTATTTTCTCCACATCTTTTGAAAGAAACATATGGGGGTGATGTATATTAAACATTTCCTTAGTAAATAATTTTTTAAGAGGACCCCATATTTTTGAGAGTATTAAGAATATTTCTTGATAAATTTGAATTTCTAGGTGAAGTATACCTTCTTTTTTTAAAACTCTGAAAATTTCAGAGAGTACTTTTTCAGGATTTTTAGTATGGTCCAGGACATTATTTAGGATAACTAAATCAAAATAGTTATCTTCATAGGGAATTTGTTCTCCTGAAGCTTTTTTTAAGTGAGTTGACTTATAATTTATTTTAAATCTTTTCTTATAAAACTCTGCTAAAGGATCTATAGAATATGTTTTTCCTTTTCTAAAATAATTTATTATGTCTAGTGGGCCGCATCCAATTTGAAGAATTTTAGTATTCTTATTTATAGTTATAAATTTCCTCAATCTCTTTAAAAGTTTATCTAAGTCCTTTTTATATTCTTTTTCAAGATATTCTAAAAGAGATTTTGTTGTAAATTGTTCCCAGTATTTCTCTTCGGAGCTCTGTGCGAGATTCCATCGTTTTTCATTAATTTTCATATTCCTTAATAGTATCTTTAATTATGTTTCTCCATTTATATTTCTCACTATATTTTTTGACATTTTTTATTGGTTTTTCTATAAATTGATTAATTGCTCTAATAATATCTTTTGAATTTTTCTCTTTTATAATTAAGCTATTCTTTTTATCCTTTACCATTAAAGGAATCCCTCCAACATTCGTCGTAATTACAGGGAGATTTCTTGCAAATGCCTCCATTATTGTCACAGGAGCACCTTCTTTAGATGATGGGAGGATTAAGGCATCTGCAGCACTTAGATACAACAGCTTTTTCTTACCAAAAACTCCTCCTAAAAATTCAACATTTTTTAGTTTAAGTTTTCTTGAATATTCTTTAAAATAATCAATACTTTGAGTATAACCAATTATTTTTAAATCTATATTTTTTGAATTTTCCATAGAATCTAATAAATATTTTATCCCTTTTTCCTTGTTAATTCTTCCTATAAAGATAAATATTTTTTTGTTCACAGGTAGTTTTAATTTTTTTCTTGCTAATTTTTTATTTATATTTTCAAAATATTCTTCTTCAATTCCCATTGTTTGAAATTTTACTTTTGAATGAGGAGAAATCTTTTTTAAATAAGTTATTTCTTCTTGACTTAAGGCAAAAAAACATTCAATATTTTTTAAGACTATTTTTTCTAATATTTGTCCAATTAAGAAAAAGGGGAAAAATAAAAGATACTTTTTTGTTTGTTTTAAGTGTTTTAATGGCCAACTACCTCCATGATGCTGGGCAATCATTTTTTGTCTTTTAAATAATCCGGCAATTAATAATCCATGGAGATTATGGTACTCATGTATATGTATTATTAATTTTATATTGTTTATTTTACAGTTATTTATTTCTTCCTTTAATTCTCTTATCATCTGTAAGGAAAAATCAAGAGCGTACATTGGCGAGAATGTTGTAGGGAATATCTTCATTTTCATATTAAGATAATTAAATACTCTTTTTTCTTTCTCAATTTTCTCAGGAAACCAGCATTCAACTTCTATATTTGGGTAAAATCTTTTAACTTCTCTTCCAACTTGTGTTCCCCAACTTCCTTTAACAACTTCATCAAGATTTTTATTATCAGATACAAAGTAGGAATGGGAACAATGTTCAATATGAATTACTTTTAATTTTTGTTTCATTATTTCTTATATTTAAATTTATAACTAAAATTGGATAAGGTTCTCATAATACTTTTTTCTAAATTAGGTGAAATTTTATATAGAAAAAGAGAGATATTACTTGATATTAATAATCCATTATATAATATTGGCCTTATTAAGGGATTTTTAAAACGTCTTTTAACTAATATCTTCAAGTTCCATTTTCCCATTATCCTATAAAGCTTATCAATCTCTCCAAAAACATTTTTATCTAGATTAAAAAAATTATTATTTAATTGTTCCCAAAATGGATGGTAGTAGAGCATAAAAAATGGATGATAGTTCTCTGTAAATAATGGTTTTTTATATAACCACCATTTTTCAAATCTATATTCTTTTGCATATTTATCATAAATCTCGGTATTAGGCAATGGCTGTAAGATTCCTCCACAAAAACCTTGGGTAACATAAGGACTGATTCTCTTTACATATTCTTGTAATTTTTTAATATCTTTAACAGTATCCCATGGAAAACCTGTAAGTATGTTTACACCTACCCTTATTTTTGCTTCCTTGCACCATTTTAAGATGTTTCCTACATGTTCAATATACCATTTTGGGTCTCCTGTTTTTTTTATTTTTATTAAAGTTTCTGGAATACAATTTTCAACACCGAGACTTATCATAACACACCCTGCCTTTTTCATCTTTAAGATAATTTCTCCATCTAAAAAATCTATTCTAGTTGCACATACCCATTCTATGGGGAGTTTTGATTCAATGAACATATTACATAATTCAACTAATCTCTGCTTATTAATTGTAAAAGCATCATCTATAAAGTTAATATGTTTGATACCATAGTTTTTGTAAAGATATTCAATCTCCTTAAATATTTTCTCAGTAGACCTATATCTAAAACCTCTGCCAAATAGAGAATGGTAGCAGTAAGTACATCTTCCAGGACATCCTCTGCTAGATAGAATTCCCCCAAAATTATTTATTTCCCCTCTTACTTTTATATAATCATTTTTTCTATGAATTTCTTTATCGGGAATGGGAAGATGATTTATATCTATTGGTTTAGGAATTTCTGTCTTATTTATTTTATCCCCTTTTTTATAAACAATTCCTTCAACTTTTTCCAGTTTACCATCAGAGTTCAATACTTTTAATAATTTTTGGAAAGAATTTTCTGCTTCTCCAATAAAAGCTATATCTGCTCCCATTTCAAGACATTCTTCAGGATAAATAGTAACATGAGGCCCTCCCACAATAATTAATTCACAATATTTCCTAATTTTCTTTAATAATTCATATGAATCTATAGCATAATTTGTAAAGATGCTTATTCCAACAATAGATGGCTTTTCTTCTTTTATTAAATTAATAATATCTTCAGTAGTTTTATTATTATATTGAGCATTTAAATTTTCAACTAAAACTTCAAATCCATTGTCTTTTGCAATTTTCCCTAAATAGCTAAAAGCCAGGGGAGGAGAAGGATCTTTCCATCCACTATTTGCTCTTAAAAACAATATTTTCTTCATTGAATAATTGGATTTTTTCAATTTAAATAGGTTTTGTAGTTTTCTTACACCATTTTTATAAACCCTATTTTTTTAAGAATTATATGCCCTCAATGTCATTAAATCACAAATTGAAATTGTTTTCTAATTTTATTAAAGCTAGAAGATTTAGGGAGATCTACAATATGTTTTGGGTTTATCCTCTGTGGTGGAATCATAAGATGAGTTCATTTCTATTAAATAGGCTTTTTCCAAAATTAGGAATTGATCTATTCCCTCCTTTCTTAGAAATAGAACCAACAACTGTTTGTAATTTTAGGTGTAAGATTTGTGAGAGGACATATTGGAAGGAACCTTCAGAAAGCATGTCTTTCAGGGATTTTAAAAAAGTATTTGATGATTTTGGGCGACCAAAATGGATAGGTCTTACAGGAATTGGTTCAGGATATTTAAATAAAGATTATCATAAAATGATGGCTTATATAAAATCAAGAGGAACAATAATTGAAGTATTTGATCATTTTGGAAATTTTAAAGATGATAATCAAATTAAGGAATTAATTGAGATTGGACCTGATTTTCAGTTTGTTTCTATTTATGGCGGGACAAAGAAAACATCTGAATATATATGTAAAGGATCTAATTTTGATAATGTTGTCAAAAACATAAGAACTTTTGTAAGACTAAAAAAACAGATGAAAAAAAGATTTCCAATTCTTAGTTTTCATTTTATTGTAACCAAGCAATCAAAAGATGAATTATTTGAGTTTATCGATTTTATTAAAAGTCTAAATACAGAAATTGGAGAAGTATTAATTACCCCTCTTTTACATGGGTTTAAACATGCAAGAGGTTTTCAAGTAAAGGTGGATGAAGCTTATAGAAAGAAAATAGTTAATTATGCTCGTAGTAAGGGATTGCCAGTAACTTTTAATCAGTGTTCAGAAGAAGATAAAACAGATATTACTAATTGTAAACAATATATTATGCCGTTTATTTTTGTTGGAGGAGGCGTAACTCCTTGTTGTGGTCAAAATGAGAACAATCAAAGAACATGGCAGCATGAAAATTCTCTAGGAGATGCATTAAAAACTCCTTTTAGAAAAATTTGGTATTCAGAGAGATATGTTAATCTAAGAAAACAAATAAGGCAAAATAAATGTCCAAAAGAATGTATTAATTGTCCGGTATATATCGGGAAAGGATAGATATTTTATCTTAATTTTTAGAATTTGTTAATCGTTTAAGGATTGTAATAAGTGATCCTGGATTTTTAACAACTCTTGTAATTGCTTTTTTTGGATGTTTTATTGAAATTTTTAGCATATCTTTTGGGGTCATTCCAGGATTTCTTTTTAGTGCCAAATTTATAAATTCTTTTTTTATATCTTCCATTCTCTCTTGGGAAATTTCAGTTAAGCCAAATGTTAGTTTATTTAAATTAAAATTTTTCCAGTTTATCTTTTGAGGGATAATCTTTTTTTCTTCACACATTTGCCATAATTTTGTTCCAGGGAATGGAGTTGTTACAGTTGCTCCAAATCCGTCTAAATCATTTTTAATTATGAACTCTTTTGTCTGCATTATTTCGTCTTCAGTTTCTCCGGGACTTCCAATCATAAATGAGCCACAAGCAAGAATTTTTGCATCCTTTACCATTTTAATTGCTCTTTTATTTTGTTCAATTGTTGTTGTATCGTTTTTTAACATACTTAATATTCTTTGACTTCCTGCTTCTAATCCAAAAGTAATTTGTCTACAATTAGCTTTCTTCAATAATTTTAGTAGATCTTTATTAACCATAGCTACTCTTGATTGGCATCCCCAAAAAATTTTTAGTTTTTCTTTAATAAATAATTCACAAAATTCTACTATTCTTTGTTTATGGCATAATAAATCATCATCCATAAAAAATACTGCTTCTGTTCCATATTTTGTTTCTAATTCCTTTAATTCTTCTATCATCCTTTTTGCACTATGAAATCTAACTTTTAACCCTCTCCAGCTGTTATGACAGAAGATACAATTAAATGGGCAACCTCTAGTGAATAAAACCGAGTTTAGCTTGGTGTTTGGAGGGACAAAATGTAAATGGGTTCCGGGATTTCTATCTTTTCCTTTTTGATAATATTTGGTATTTATTAAGTCTCTATTTATCTTTGGGAGTCTATCCAAATCTGTTATAGGATTTCCTGTAACAATCTTCTCTTTTGATCCTTCTAGAATTTTGATTAGTGCTTCTTCGCCCTCTCCCTTGACAACATAGTCTGCATGTTCTAAACCTTCCTCGGGCCTAACACTAACATGAACTCCTCCGAGAATTGTTCTAAATCCATTTTTTCTGCACCAATCAGATATTTCATATGCTTCATTAATAACTGCAGTTGTCCCGGTTATTCCAACAAAATCAGGGTTTAATTTCTTTATTTTTTTAAATATATCTTCACCTGCTATTTGGTCTGCAATTGCAACTTGATGGCCATGTTTTCTAGCATATGCTGCAAGAACAAGTAAGTGTAATGGTTCATGAACACCATATTCATAATCTTTTCCAGAGTTTACAAGTACTAATTTTGCCATGAGATATCCTAAAATAACCAGTTTATATATTTAATTAAGGTATTTTCCATGTTTTTCTAAAGATGTAGATCATCCTTTCAGCATATTGTTTCCATGAAAAATTGTCTTTTATATAAATCGCTGCTTTTTTTGTGTTTTCTTTATATTTATTATAATTGTTATAAATCTCAAGTATTGCCTTATCATATTCCTTTGTAACAATACAAAGATTATGTTCCTTAGCAATAGTAGAACTTCCCATATCGCTTGACATCACTGTCGGAATTCCTGATGATACCATTTCAAATGGCGCAATCCATCCTCCTTGTTTTCCAACAGGGAATAATCCAACATTCGCTGCCTTATATAAATCTTGCAATTTTTCTTTTTTATTAATCATTCCTATAAATTTGACATATTTTTCAAGCTTTCTTTCTTTAATATAAGAATCCATCTCAGTTTTATATTTTAGATCTTCTTTTCCAATTAAGATTAAAAGAATATTTGGGATTTTATCTTTTATTTTTTCAATCGCTTTTACACAATCAAGAGTATTTTTCCCTTCTGCAATTTGGCCAGAATACATAATAATAAATTTCCCTTTTAGATTATATTCTCTAATTGCTTTTTCTCTATTTCCATAAGAGAAGAAATCATGATTAACACCGCAATAAACAATATTCGAGTTAATTCCATATCGCTTATATGCTTGCTTGTGAAATGAGTTATCTAGAACACATATCTCATTTATTCCATGTCTTACAATAAATCGATCAGACCATATCCTTATTTTATTAAGTAATTTGTAAAACCATCCAGCGTTAGGTTTGCTCCATAAATTAGGTGGTTGATTCATAAACCAAACTGCAGATTTTTTTCTTGGCCACAAACTCCAAGTAACCGGAAAATCATGGAAATTTATTATATTGTAATTATCCTTTATTTCAATTAATTTTTTTCTAAAAACTCTTATTGCTTTAAAAATATCTTTAATATTCTTATATCCTGGAGGTCTTAAATCTATATTATTTGAGGGTATGATTATATCTGTGTCAATTAATAAATCTTCAACTTTTTTTGATTTGGAAAGTGTTAGGATATCATTTTTAATTCCCATTTTAGTCATCCAGTTCGCTAGTTCTACAATTAATAATTCTGCGCCTCCATAATATTTCATCTGATTATGAATAATTAAGACCTTGGGATTATTTTCTTTAATACTTTTTTTTGCTAAATTGTAATCTTCTTTTGTATTGATATTAATGTAATTTTTTGTGATAGGGTAAATGTAAACTTTTCGATTATCATCTATTGCAACCTGGATCATATCAACTAATTCCTTTTGATTTCTAAATGCATTTATAGGGGTTCTTTCAATATAATTTAAAATTTCATTTTTAAAGATAATGTGTCCTGTTCCCTTAGTGTTATTTATTTTTACTTTTGGTTTTTCTATTAATCTAAAAGCGCGTCCTTCTTCATTTGACATTGCAGTGTAAGTCTTTCCAATACTATATTTATCTTTTTCATTAACAATCCCGCAAATTGCAAATAGGTTTTGTTCTTTAAATTTCTTCATCATATCTTTGATTTTTGCATCTAAAACAATTTCATCTGCAAGCATTAGGATAAAATCAGAATTACCAATTGAATCTTTTGCACATTCAATTGCATGAACAACTCCTTCTTGTTTTTTCTGGAAAGCATATCTAACTTTAATTCCTCTATATTCCTTACCAATATAAGTTATTATTTCCTCTTTTTTATATCCTACAACAATTACTATTTCATTTACATCAAGTTCAACTGCGCGGTCTAAATTATATTCTATTAGAGATTTCTCAAATATTTTTACTAAACTTTTACTCTTATTTTTTGTTAATTCATTTAATCTAGAACCTCTCCCGCCTGCCAAAATTAATGCTTTCATTGTAATTAATTCTTAAGTGATGCCTATTTAAGTTTTATCTATCTTATATAAGAATAGATTTGAGAGAATATCTCATATAAGTAATCCTTATAAAACCCATTTATTCTTGTTAAATATGAAAATAACCTTAATATCCCCTGCAACATACCCCTCTGACCAGGGAATAAGAACTATTTCAGCGGTTTTAAAAGATAAAGGATATGATGTAGAAATAGTTTTTATGAGATTAAGTGAAGATTATTCAAAGAATTATACGAAACAAGAATTATTGCAATTAGAAAGAATCTGTAATGGAAGTGATTTAATTGGAATAAATTCTTTTGCATCAACGGCCAATAGGGCTTCAAGAATAATAAATTTTCTAAAAAAGCGACTAAATATACCAATAATCTATGGAGGAGTTCATACAACAATTTCCCCCCAAGACTGCATAGAATATGCAGATATTATTTGTGTTGGAGAAGCAGAAGAGGCGATTTTAGAGCTAGCAGATGCAATAAATAAAAACAAAAAAATAGACAAAATAAAAAATCTTTGGATAAAAAAACAAGATAAGATAATTAAGAATCCTGTAAGAAATTTAGTAGATAATTTAGATATTCTCCCTCTTCCAGATTATGACATCAAAGACCACTATATTTTAGATAATGGAATAATTAGAAAATTTAAGGAAAATGATTTAGATGGACAAATTTTTTTTTTAACAGGCAGAGGTTGCCCTTATGGATGTGACTATTGTAGCAATAGCCTTTTTAATGAACTTTACAAAGGAAAGAGAAAAAAAGTTTTAAGATGGCATTCTCCTGAATATATAATAAATGGAATACTTGAGATTAAAAAGAAATTTCCGACACTAGGTTATTTTGATATAAGAGATGATACTTTTTCATTAAGAAGTTTAGAAGACATAAAAAAATTCTGTAGATTATACAAGGAAAAGGTTAATATGAGATTTAAATGCTTGGCAGATCCAAAAACAATAACTGATGAAAAAGTTAAATTACTTGTAGATGCAGGATGTACAGATATAATTATTGGAATACAAGGTACAGAGAGAACAAATAAGGAGATTTATCACCGTGCACAATCAGATGAAGCAATAATTAGAGCAAGTAAAATTATCAATAAATATAAGAATAAACTTGCAGTAATGTATGATGTTATAACATGCAACCCTTATGAGTCTACTGAAGATATAATCAATCTAATAAAACTCTTACAGAAATTAAGAAAACCCTATTTTTTATCAGTAAACAATTTAGTATTTTTTCCAGGAACCAAACTTTATACTAGAGCAAAAATAGACGGATTAATAAAGAAAGAATCAGATGCAGCATATCAACTTAATTATTGGGATAGGGCAAAACATATTAAACTTAAAAGTAAAAATGCCTATCCAATTTTAATTCTTAATTTAATGAGGGGGTCTGTTACAAAGACAAGATTTGGACCTATGCCTAATTTTTTAATTAATTGGTTATTAATTCCTAAAAGAGTTAGAAAAAATATTAGATATATTAGATTTACTTATTTCATATTATACTTTGTAGAAATTTATGATTCCTTTAGAGAAAGAGTTTTAAAACCAATTTATCATTCTTTTCCCTCTAGTTTTAAGGTTTGGTATGATAAAGTTAGATATAAAGCTTAAAATGATATCAATAATAATTACTTCATTTAATGAGCCAAGGACAATTGGCAAAGCAATAGAATCTTTTTTACAACAAAATATTAAGGAGAAATATGAATTAATTGTATCGGCTCCAGATAAAAAAACACATGATGTTGTTAGAAAATATAAAGAAGTTAAACTTTTTAAGGATAAGGGTAAAGGGAAATCTTATGCACTCAATTCTATTTTGCCAAAATTAAAAGGCGAGATAATAATTCTAACTGATGGTGATGTATTTGTATCCCAAAATTCTGTAGATGAAATCTTAAAGTATTTCAAAGATAAGACAGTTGGCTGTGTTAGTGGAAGACCTAGATCAATTGAACCGAGAAATACTATCCTGGGTTATTGGTCACATGTTTTAGTTGATGCAGGGGCGCATGAATTAAGAAAAAAGAGAGCAAAAAAAGGTGAATTCTTAGAATGTTCAGGGTATTTATGGGCATTTAGGAATTATATAATTAAAAAATTTCCAATAGATACTGCTGAAGATACAATTGTTCCAATAATGTTTTACTTAAAGGGTTATAAAATAGGATATGCTCCAAATTCAGAAGTTTATGTTAGATATCCGAATAAATTTAATGATTTTATCAAACAAAAGATAAGGGCAGCAGCATCGCATGACACACTTAGTAGATATGTAAATCCACGAAAAATTCCTAGAATGAAAACTTTTGCAAATGAGATCTTTGATGGTTTTAGATTATTCTACTATCCTAAAGATTTAAAAGAATTTATTTTTACATTACTTCTTTTTCCTGCGAGATTTTATATTTGGTTAAATTTATTTTATAATAGTAAGGTAAAAGATAGGAAATATTCAGATGCTTGGAAAAGAATAGAATCAACAAAATAATAACAAATAAAAACTAATAAAAACTAATTAATCCCAGTTTATTTATGGAAAATCCGGATATAGGGAAAAGAGAAGAAAAAGTAAGAGGAGTTTTATTTAATTGGATAACAGATAATTATGATAAAACTTTTTTAATGATTTTAACAGCAGCTTTTCTAATAAGGCTTTGGATATTTTTTAAGACAATGAATCAGCCTATTTGGTGGGATGCGGGAGATTATTTGTCAACTGCAAAAAGATTTGGTTTAGGACTTGATATAAGAGATACCTGGTATTATAGAAGAGGATTTTTTTGGCCATTTTTTAGTGCAATATTTTTCAAAATAGGATTAGGGGAAGTAGGTTTAAGATTGTCAGAAGTCTTATTTTCAACAGGGATTATAGCTGCTTCTTATTTTTTAATAAAAGATATGTTTAATAAAAAACTAGCTCTTTTAACAAGTTTGGGCTTAAGTTTATCATGGATATTTTTATTTTTCACAGCAAGACCCTTAACTTCAATTCCAGCAACTTTTTTTCTCTTAACTTCATTACTATTTTTCTGGAAGGGGTATGTTCTTAAAAAGGGGAATAAATTCATTTATCTTTTTGGAGCATTTTTTGCACTTGCAATCTTGACAAGAATGCAATATCTAATGTTTGTACCAGTTTTTTTAATATTTTTCTTTGTAAAGGAAAAATTTAGATTTATAAGAAATAAGCAACTATGGATAACTCTTGGAATATTTGGTTTAATTATAACCCCTCAAGTTATCCTTCACGCTCAACATTATGGAAATCCATTAATAGATCTTTTAACCTATCATCTTGGAATTGAACAATTATCCGGTGTATCGGAAACAGGAGAAGTTGCAGGTGTTGGGGGATTTAAAACTATTTTTGTTTATATTAAAAATATCCCTTATATATTAGATGGAAATCAAGCAGGTTATAGTTCACTATTTGTTTTAAGTCCAATTTATTTTCTATTTATAATCGGGTTTTTTTATTTTTTCATTGATCTATTTTTAGGATTTGATAAGATTTTTAAGGACGAGATTGTACAAAAGAAATTTTTTGTTTTTTTATGGGTTGCTTTTGCACTCATGTTTTTAGGGTATATTGCCCCCCATTTAGAACAAAGATATATGATGCAGACATTACCCTTTTTATTTTTAATTGCATTTTCTCCTTTTGTGATTTTAGAATCTTTTTTAATTAAGAAATATAAATTAAAGGAGTTTACTATAATTTTAATAATATTGATAATCCTAAGCCTTTTATTAATTCCAAATATTAAATTTGGAAATAGTTTAATTGAGGTTAAAAAAACATCTTATTTAGAAGTTAAACAAGCAGGAGTATGGTTAAAAGAGAATTCAAACCCAGAAGATATAATCATGAGTGATTCTCAACCCCAAGTACAATATTATTCAGAAAGAGATACATATACTTTTTCTAGAAATTTATCTGATTTTGAACAACAAATACAGGAGTTAAATCCAAGATTTTTGATGATATCTATATTTGAGCCTTATCCTCAATGGACATATAATTATCCCCAGGAAAATGCAGACAAGTGGATTCCAGCCAAAGTTTATGAAAAGGATAATCAACCAGTTTTAATTATCTATGAATCTAATATAAGACAATAGTATTCCTAACAAAAGTTTATTAAAGGGAATCTAAATTAAATATTAAAATGAAAACAATAGATTATTTGAAATATTCTTTTCAGATTATGGGTTATAAGGGATTTAGAGCATTTGGATTTCCTAAAATGATGCCTTCAAATTCTGTTTTTTCAGTAACCAATGCATGTAATAGTAGATGCAAGACTTGCCATATATGGGAGAAATATAGGAAAAATTCCAAACTTGCAAAAGAAGAGATGACAACAAAGCAATGGATTAAAACATGGAAAACAATGGGCCCTTCTACTTTTTGTGTATTTACTGGAGGAGAGCCATTTCTAAGAAAAGATGCCTATGAATTACTTTTAGGAATTCAAAAATATAAAAAACCAAAAATATTAACTATTTGTACAAATGCAACTTTTCCTGAGAGAATAGAAAAAGTTTTAGATAAATTTATTAGGCAAATGAACAAAGATATAAATCTCACAGTAAATATTTCTCTAGACCATATTGAAGAAAAGCATGATGAAATAAGAGGGATCCCTGGTAATTGGAAAAAATTACTTGAAACAACTAAAGTTATAAGAAGACTACAGAAAAAATATGGACATCCTAATTTATGTTATCATACTGTTGTAAGCAAATGGAATGTTCACGATGTTCCTAAAATTTATGATTATGTTGTGAATAAATTAAAACCCGATGTTTACATAATGGAGCCTTCTGAATTGAGATATGAACTAGGCACAATTAAGACGGATATTTTGCCTAAAAAAGAAGATCTTGCTAAAGTCTTTAGAGTCTATAGCACTAATAAAAATGTAACAAAATTAACAAATCTTGTAAGAAAGATATATATTGATAAATATATTAAAGGTAAGGGATTGCCATGTTATGCAACATTTAACCATGTCCAGATAACAACTAATGGAAATGTATGGGCTTGCTGTATGATGGCCGATAAATCTCCTCTAGGAAATTTACATAATGTGGATTTTGATTTTAAGAAAATATGGTTCTCTAAGAAAGCAGATGAAATAAGAAAGAAGGTGAAAAATAAATCATTCCCAACTTGCAAGGGATGTTATCTTGCTGTTGCTGCAAATACAAGTATTCCCCAGAATTTACATCTAACATTGTTATATGGGCTGGGGGGATTAATTAAATGAAAGTTTTTATAACAGGAATTACAGGATTTATCGGATTGAATTTATTAGGTAAATTACTAAAAAAGAATAATAATCTAACCTGTTATATTAGGAATTCTAAATATAAATCAGAATTAGAAAAGAAAGGATGCAAGGTTGTTATTGGTGAACTCTCAGATTATAATAAGTTAGTTAAGAGTCTAAAAAGAATAGATGTGGTTATACATTTAGTTGGTATTGGAAATGTTTCTGAAAATTCAGATGAAGCATACAAATTATATCAGAAAATAAATGTAGAAGGAACAAAAACTATTGCAGAAGCAAGCATAAAGGCAAAAGTCAAAAAATTTATATATTTAAGCAGTGTTGCTGCAATGGGCTCTTATTGTAATGGGATAATGGATGAGAATAGTAAACCTAATCCAGTAATCCCTTATGAGAAAAGTAAATGGGAGTCTGAATTAGCTCTTCATGAAACTTCAAGTAAATCTAAACTCAAAGTTTTTATTTTGAGACCCACCTGGGTAATAGGGAAGGGGGACCGGAAAAAAGATATTATAAGACTTGTAAACATGATTAAAAAAGGATTTGTTCCATTATTGAGTGGAGGAAAATTTCATACAATACTTGTATCAGTTGATAGTGTTTCTGATGCAATAATTTGTTGTCTAAATAAAAATACCAAGATATTTGGGACATATATTATTTCTGATAAGAAATCATATAAACAAAGAGAATTAGTTAATATGATAGCTAATTCTTTAATTAAGAATAATATCATCTCAAGAAAACCAATTATTATACCCATACCCGAACCTTTAATGTTAGTTATGGGTGATATATTTGAGTATCTTGCAAAAATTTTCAAAACACAACCTTTTATCTCAAGAAAAAGAGTTTATTCAATGTCTCAAGATAGGAATTATTCAATATCTCGTGCAAAAAAAGAACTTGGTTTTTCTCCAAAACCCGTAAAATTAAGTATTGACGACGAAATAAAATGGTTAAAAAAACAAAGAAAAATATAGTAATATTAATACAGCCCAAAGTAGGTTATCTAGATAGTGTTAAAACTAATTATGCAATTCCTTTAGCTTTATTATCTGTTGCATCGATGATTCATAAGGATTATGAAGTTATCATTTTTGATCAAAGAATTCATTCTGATTGGGAGAAGAAAATTGATAGATTACTTGAGAAAAATCCAGTATGTATTGGTTTAACTTCTATGACTGGCGAACAACTTTATTATGCCCTAGAAATTAGTAAAAGAATTAAAAGTAAAGGTAATTATCCAGTTATTTGGGGAGGAATACATCCAACCCTGGATTCTCATAATGTCTTAAAAAATAAAAATATAGATATTGTTGTTAGGGGAGAAGGTGAAGAGACCTTTAAAGAATTAATTAATCATTTAGAAAAAAATAAGAATATAAAATCAATAAAAGGAATCTCATTTAAGAGTAAGGAGGGGAAAATAATTAGTAATCCTGAAAGAGGTTTTATTGATTTGAATAAATTACCAGAGATTCCTTATAATTTAATTGATTTAGAGAAATATACTGGGAAATATAAAGGAAGAAGAAGTTTACATGTTCAATTATCTCGTGGTTGCCCCTTTGCTTGCACTTATTGTTATAATTCAATTTTTAATAAAAGTCGTTGGAGAACGTTAACAGCAGAAAATGCATTTAAAATTATATCTACATTATATCATAAACATAATATAAGGTATTTTGATTTTCTGGATGATAACTTATTTGTTAATCTCGATAGGATGGAGAAAATTGCAGATGATATTATCAAAAATAAAATGGATATTATTTGGAAAGGAACTTTGGAAATACCTTCTTCAAAAAGAATGAGTGATATGTATTTTAAGAAGATGAGTAAAGCGGGACTAGAGAGATTAGAAGTAGGAGTAGAAAGTGGGTCAAACAGAATTTTAAAGCTTGTTAATAAACCCCAAAAGATTGAAGATGTATTCGAGTTAAATAGGAAAATATCAAAATTCAAAATTACTCCGGGATATAATTTTGTAGTTGGATTTCCAACAGAAACTAAAGAAGATGTAAAATTAACCTTAAATAGTGCCTTAAGATTATTAAAAGAAAATCCCCATGCAGAAATAAATGGGGTTTATTGTTATACTCCTTATCCAGGGACTCCCTTATACAATAATTTAGGAAAATTTGGATTTGTGTCTCCAAAATCAATAGAAGGATGGATAGAATATACAGGGGATAAAATAAGGACCCCCTGGGTAGATTCTAAGGAGAAAAAAAGGTTATCTAATATTCAGTTTGCATCTTATTTTCTTAATCAAAAAGGATCAAATTTGTTGGATATAAAAAGAGTGATTAAAATTTTAAGTAAACTTTATGAACCAATTGCTAGAGCAAGGTTTAAATTTAATTTTTTTAATTTAATGATAGAGCATTATGTTCTTTCTCTTTATAAGAAGTTGGTAGATTGATTTATTTCAGTTTTAAAAATGCAAATAAAACATAAGCATTAGAATAAACATTAGCAATATCCTCCCAATATCTTAAATCACTTCCATTATGTTTTACATTCACAGGATATACTTTTTGTAATTTTCTTTTCCCCTCTTCTAACATCTTTAAATTAACCCTGCCATCATCATTTAAGCTGTATAATATTAAAGGTAATGCTGAAAAGAATGTTAATTCAGGAGGTTTTATTCTAAATAATCCTCGAATATAGAGTTTATTATGGCATTCTCTCATACGATTAAAATATAGAAAATTCATGTAGATATGCGCTGCAATTGAACCCAAACTAAGAATATATTTATTATTAGTATCTAGTTTAAACTTTCTTTTGAGAATATATCTAATATAAGGATTATAATATTTTACTGCAGATTCTTCAATAGCTTTTGATAAATCATAATAATTATTTACTTCTTTATTTAGGAATTTCTTAAAGAAATATTTAGTTGCAATACCGATATAATTTCTTGATTGCTTCCATAATTCCAAGTCTTTTCCCTTATATGCATTTAAATTAAAATTAAGTTTAAGTTCGGTAAATTCTTTTAATTTTTCAACATACTCTGGAATAAGTTTTTTTAATTCAGGAAAATCTTCCGAATATCTTTTCTTAAAGATATTAAGTCTTTTACTATAAGTTGCTTCATATTTCTTGGATAATATTAGTAAAGCACCACAAGCATCGGTATAGGTCTTAATAGTATGTAATAAAAATATTTGATGATCATTCTCTTTTACATTTTTTGTAAGAAATGAAGAGTAAAAATGCTGAACTAGATGACTCATCCTATTTAATAAAAGTCTTGCACCCTCGGCTATTGGAAGATCATCTGGTTTAAAATCAGGGATTTTATTTAAAGTATTCTTTCCATAAACTATCTTACTTGAATTTCTTAAATCATAAAATTTTACCATTGGAGGTAATTTTTTTAGATAATCAATAGGAATAACTTTTAAATCAATATAAAAAAAATCTTTTAAAAGAGGCCTATTTTTATTGAATTTTACAAAAGAACTAATCCCTTTTTTTCCAATTTTTCTTGAAGCTTCCTGTGCAATATCATTTATTATGTCTTCATCATATTCTTTTTTTGCAACAACATACATATCAAAATCATTTATTAGTATAACTTCCTTGTTTTCTACAACTACACTCCCCTCTCCTTTTCCAAATCCCCCTCCCATTATAATGCCTATTGTATCAGGAATTCTTTTGCGAATTATATCAGTAATTATCTCAATTTTTTCATTTAGATAATCTTCTACCCGTTTACTCTTATTTTTTGTATATCTCATATTCAATGTAATTTTTAAAAAATTAATGGCCTTTATAATGTTTATCATCTCCAAAAACATAATTTTTTAAAACTAAATTTTCTTAGGGAATAATGGTTAAGACAATTGTTTTAATGCTTGATGCTTTTAGAAGAGATTATATCACATCTAGAAACACCCCTTTTTTATATGGTTTGACTAGGAAATATGGGCTTGGGCAATTAAAACAACATTTTGGATTCAAAAATACTGTTGGTTTTTATACAGGAGTTCATCCAAGGAAATTGGGTTTATTTACTAATTATATCTATGATAAGAAAATAAGGGCGTTTCCATATTCGATATTATTATCCCCCTTTCCAGGAAAATTAAAATTTCATTTAATAAATTTTTTTAATCATTTACAGGGTAATGATATGTCTTATCCATCAATAAATATGGATTATTTTAAATATTTTAAATTAAAACAAAAAAAGCATTTTTTTCAACAAGATTCTATAGAGACATTATTTAGTGTATTTAAAAGAAATGAAATAGGATATCTTTTTTATGATTTCCCCTTTATTATTGAAAACGGAAAGTCAAGAATTCATTATACCTTTAGAAATAATGATGAGGCTAGGGCAAAAAAATTCCTAAAACTTATTAATAAACATTCTTTTTATTATATTCATTTAACAGATCTTGATTCAATAGGGCATAAGTTTGGACCAAAGTCGAGTGAGATAAAGAGAACTTTGAGAAAAACAGATGGGCTAGTTAAGGAGATTTTATCTAATTTTGATTTAGAAAAAGATAATATTCTAATATGGTCTGATCATGGGATGGTTCCAATAAATAAAATATTTGATTTACAATCAAAACTTCCGGGATTTGGAAAAGATTATATATATTTCTTAGAATCTACGATGGCTAGATTTTGGTTTTTTAATAAAAAAATAAAAAAACAAGTTTTGTCTATTCTAGAAAAACATAAGGATAAAGGAAAAATATTGTCAAAACAAGATAAAAAGAGTCTAAAAATTGATTTTAATAATAATCTTTATGGGGATGAAATTTTTTTATTAAATTCAGGAACACTTCTATACCCAAATTTTTTTAATAATGTTCCGGTTAAGGGAATGCATGGATATGATCTTTCTGATAGAAATGAAACAACTTTTTTAATAATAAATAGAAAATTTAGAAAACAGGCAAAAATGGAGGATTTATTTCCAACACTTTTGCAATTAATGCAATTAAAGTTTCAATCAAAGATAGATGGAAAATCCTTATTTAGAAAGTAAGACTATTTTCTTCAGTTTTTTAAGGTAACCATAAATCATTCCAATACCATAACTGATATGGATTGTAGGGTAAATAAAAGGCAGGAGGAAAATCGCGCTATAAGCTTTATTTCTTATTGAATCATATACAGAGAATCCTAAATCAATAAAAATATACAGAAACAAAGGGACAAATAATAAAAAATTTAAGGTTAGATAATTAAGATTATTCCCAATTCCTATAGCTCCCCTAATTATTGTTGGATTCACTAAGATAGAGATTGCTAATATGAATAAATAAATTAGAAAAAGACTTGGAATAAGAAAAAATGGTTTTTTAAGAGTACTAATAAAAGATTCCTTTGCAGGCCTAACTTTACCATAATTAAATATTTGTTTTATAAGACTCTTAATTTTAGGCCGTCTTCTGTGATAGATAATTAAATCAGGAGAATATGCAACATTAAATCCATATTTTTTTGCATCATCAATAAATTTGGGGTCTTCTCCAGGGAATAAATTTGAATCAAATTTTATCTTATCCATAACAGCCCTCTTAACAAAAAGATTTGCAGAAGTAAGGGATCCTTCATCAGCATTTAAATTTAGTTTTTTTCTTGAATATCTTTGAGATAAATTCCAAGCACCAAATTTAGAACTTAAAGCATAACCTGAAGTTTTTGCAAAACCAACTTCATCATAAGGGGTTAATTGAGGTCCACCGACAATATCGATATCAGGATGTTCTTCAAAGAATTCTTCAACATTTTTTAATAAATCTTCATCAACTAGTGCATCGTCATCTAAAAAACCAATTATCTCCCCTTTCGCATTCATTGCTCCCTTATTCCTATTATCGGAAGGGTTTTTGCCTTTTACAATAATTACACTGAAATCAGATTTAGGGTAATCTAATTTCCTAATAGACTCTATTATCTCGGCATCTCTTTCAGGAGCAAGAGGGATTATTAGCGAAAATTTCATAATTTAAGGTAAATTAAAGGTATTATAAAGATTTCTGCAATCCTTTCTACACTTTTAATGAACTCTCATCCAATTAGGCAATTTTCTATAAATTCTCACAATAAAGTTAAAATGAGAATGAACAAGTCTTAGTCTAACAACAGATAAAAACATTGTTAAGATATTTTTCTTGATATTTATCTTTGAATCTTTTTTATCATTCCAGATAGTTGGAATTGATTCTACTTTAGCTTTCTCTCTTCTTGCATAAAACAATAAGTCAACATCAAAACTCCATTCACTTGATCCTAATTTTGGTATAATCTTTTCTAATAATTCTCGTTTGAATAATTTTGCCCCGCATTGAGTATCCTGATGAGGCAGAATAAACAACATCCTAACAATTAAATTAAAGCCTCTTCCAATAATTCTCCTAAAGATTGTCTGAGGTACTTTTACAATACTATTTTTATCCCACCTATTTGCTATAACTCCATCATTATCTCCAATATTCCTAATTAAATCATAAAATGCTTTAGGAGGAGTAGCCATATCTGCATCAACAAAACCAATTAAATTACTATCTCCTTTTAAGGATTTCTTAAATCCTTCAATAATTGCAAATCCCTTCCCGCCTTGCTTGAAATTTAAGATTTCTAATTCCTTAACTTTATGTTTTTTAACGATCCCAATAGTATTATCTGAACAGGCATTTAAGACAACAATTATCTTAAAATCAAGCGATTTCTTTTTGAAATAAGAAATATATTCTTTTAGAGTCTTTCCTATTCTTTTTTCTTCATTATGCGCAGGAATTATTATGCTTACTTTTTCCATCTATTTTTCTTTATTTTTGAAAATTAAAAAACTTCCTATTAAGGCAGGAATTACTCCTGCAAGGAATATACTAATTAATGACATTGAAAATACTTTTGTAGCACTTATGCCAATCACCCCAAATAAACTAATCATAACAGCCTCTCTTGTTCCCAATCCGCTTATAGTTATGGGTATCTGTCCAATAAGGGTAGCAATTGGTAGAATTGCAAGGAAGTAATAAAAAGAAATATCTATTCCGAGTGAAATTCCGATAAAGAAAGTTGATGCATATAAAACAACCCAATTTAAGACATTTAATAAGAAGAATAAAATAAAATACCTCTTTTTAGGCATATCTTGGTAAAATGAATTAAATCCATTTTTTACTTTCTCTTTCATCTTCTCCGGAACCAATTTTACATAAATTATTCTTAGTGTAGATCTACTTCTTTTTTCATCCCTAAATATCATCAAGAGAATTACAATTAATATAAAACCAGAAAGAGAATAATAAAAGTAATTAATTGATACTAAATCTTTAAACATAAGTGAGAATAATCCTGCAAGAAAAGCAAGAGAACCTAAATCTAAAACTTTGTCTAAGACATAATTACTAACGCCTTTCCCAAGATTATTATTGTTATATTTTCTTAGGTATTCTGCTCTGATAATTCCTCCTATTCTTGAGGGGGTAATAAAACCATAAAACATACTCATTATATTGACTTTAAATGCTTCAATAAATGAAATGTTTGTTAATTGAATTTTGGTAATTGTAAACCACTTTAATGTTTGAGTTATAAATGAAATAAATATAAGAAGTATTGCAATCAATAAAAAATTTATATCTGAATTACTGATTTCTCTTAATATATTTGATATATCTAATTTAAATAATATATATAAGAAAATAATAATTCCTATTATTGGAAGATATTTTTTTATCTTCATTAAAATATTTCTCCTCCAAATAAAATAAATGCCAAAATAATTATTAATATCTGGAATAAATTGATTAGATAAACAACATCTTTTTCATAAACTTTATTTTTGAATTTTTTTAATAAATAAATAGATATATGTTCTAATCCATAGAATTTTTTATAAGGAACATCTAAACCACCATCCTTGTTTAATTTAGCAAAGCTATACTTCTTTAATTTTCCTCTTACTTTTAATATAGTTTCAAGAATATATGGAATAAAAAGAAATACTACAATTTTTTCAATATTTCCCAAGATAGCAATAATTGCAATCATTGCCCCAATCGAATAAGTTAAAACATCTCCAGGGAAGATTTTTGCAGGATATTTGTTATGTATATAAAATGCAATTAAACAAATAGCCATTGTTAGAGAGATTAAACTTAGCCAACTATTCCCCGTAAGAAAAGTAATCAATGATAAGGAGGATAAGATTAAGATTCCCTGACTTGCTTCAAGCCCATTATATCCTGCAAGAAAATTATATGTTGCTGATGCTCCAATAATTCCCAATGGAACTAAAAATAGAGGATATAATAATCCAAATTCAATTCCAATCATCCTAGATTCTCCAGCATTTATAACTATTAGTGGGATTGCTGCAAATAAGAATAAGATTATCCTTGATTTTTTAGATAATCCTCCTTTTTGCCATCCAAAAAGATCATCAATTAAGCCCACAACAGATATTATTAAGATTGATGTTAAAATAGCAAATACTTCAATTAAATTTTCTGTTGAGTTAAAATAAAATGTTTTTAATGCGACATAAATTAAAACACCTAGAATAAATCCAAAAACAACAACAATCCCTCCCGATCCCGCAATTTTTTTAGTCTTATTTTTTTTATTCATATCTTCCCAAACAAGTTTAATTTGTTTTGCTTTTTTAATCCAGACAGGTATGAAAAATAAAGTAATTAAAAAACTTAAAATTAGTGGGATAATTAATAATGGTTCCATCTTAATATTCTCCTTGTTTTAACTCTTGTAATTTTTCAGGATAATCTGTTTCTAAATAAGCCGGATTTAATTTTATATATGAAGGATATTTAATCTCCCAGATTTTAATTGGTCCTTGAAATCCCTGATAATATACAAAGTCCCCTATATCAAATCCCTGTTTCAGTATATCTTCAATAACCAAACTATTCTCAGTGTGAACAAGATTAAAATAATCTGTTTTTTGATCAAATAAGTACAGGCTAGCTAATTGAGAATGAATAGTCCTTCTACTTAAATACATTGATGCACCTATTTCATTAAGACTAGTTCTTCCACCAGACAAAGCATCTAATCTGGGGAATAAGAAAACTCCTGCATCTAATCCCTCTTTAAAATCATGCAATTCATTATCAAAATAGGCAAATCTTAAAGGGATTCTATACTGTCGTCCATTATCCACAAAAATTGCTTCTACCTTGGTTATCTTTTCATCTTTATCTCTCTTTAGAATAATTGCTCCAACTCCTGCTCTTCTTTTAGGTAAAAAGATCTCTTTTCCGTCTTGTTCCCAGATTATATCTTCATCTAACAAAGTTCCCCCTGTATAGACATAAATAGTTTCATTTTTAGTTTCTTGTGTTTGTTTTTCGTCCATTAAGAAAACAGTAATCCAGGAGATTCTATCATAGTCTTCATCTGAACCAATACTAGAAAATGCAGTATATTTTCCAATTTCTGTTGAATCAATTAAAAGATGGGTTCCATTATGAGTATATAGAAATTCTAAGGCTTTATTTTCATCATCTCCTGTTAAAACATGTCTTCCCATTAAGTGATTCCAATATGCTATTGCATTCCCTCCATCAAGAATAGTGGATCTTTTTCCAATTGATTGCAACCAATAACCATAGTCCCACCAATGTGCAAAAACAGCCTCTTCAGATGTATTATTCCTTACCCAACTCATTGCTTTTTGCCATTGCCATTGATATGGACCTGGAGCAAAATAATCTGCAGTAATTTTATCTTGTTGAAAATATCCCCCCCAACCCCAAAAACTATCTCCCTTAAGCATTAAAAGAGGATTTCCAATTAAAATTAATACAGCTGCAATTAAAATTAATACAGCAGTAATTCCTACAAAAAGTTTCATTGCTTCATCTTTTTCCTCAAAATATTTTTTAGATATTTTAACAATTAAAAAACCAATAACAACAGGACTTACTGCTCCAAGAACCATAATTAATCTTATTCCCCCTCTTGCCCCAATAATGCCTAAGGTTAAAATTAGCGAGTAGAGTATATAATTAAAATTAAAGGCTTTAAATAAGGAGAAATCTCCATCATTGTATATTTTGTAATAGAAATATCCAAAAGTTCCTAGAAAAAATAACCACCCTCCAAAATAAACTAGTAGACTAAATCTACTTGTCCCATTTAAGATATGCCCTGATGCATATCTACTAAATATTAAACAAATTAAAAAGATAAGATAGCTAGATGTCAAGATTATCTTTTCTTTTTTCTTTAGTTTTTTTATCATATTATTAAATAAAAGAACAGACCCAATAAAGAATAACCAAAAAAATAGAGGTATATTAAATACAATTGGTCCAAAATTATTTCTCCAATCGTTTAAGAAATAAGGTTGTTTATTTTCTGCAACTGTTAGACTAAATCTATTCTCTATTGGTTGAATTAGTGAACTTTTTACATTATGTACTTGTTCAAAAATAAAACTAGGGCCAAGACTAATTGAGACAATTAAGATTAAGATAAAGATGGAAATAATTACAGAAGATAACTCATCTGGAAGTTTTGTTTTCTTTCTTATTTTTTCTAGTTTATTTGTTTTCATGATTAATAAACTCAGACTAATAATTACAAAAACACTAATAGCAGATCCAGTAGATATTGACATAACTAAGTTTTTTAAAATATATCTTGTGGAGAAGGGCATCATTACAATAAAAGAAGTAATCATCCAGGTAGCATAAATAATTAGTTCATTTTTCTTGATCTTCCCTAGAATAAATGCGAGCAAGACAGAAGTTGAAATTGTAAAGAATATAAAAAGAACACCTCCCCAAATTAAGGCCATTCCTGCAGTAGAGATTCCTGCAAGAATTCCAAAAATCATGCCCTTTCTCAAATTATTTGAAGTAAATGCTTTCATGAAAAAATAGAAGGCAATAAACATAAAAAAGAAAGCAGCTGATTCTTTCTCAGGGATTCCTGCAATTGTTCTTGGCAATAATGAAGGAATAAGCACAAAAAAGCTAGTTGCAATTAATGCAATTATATTTCTTGTTTTTTTATTTTCTTTGTAAAATATAATTCTTGCAAAGAGGAAAAAAGCAATTGTTGTTAATGCAAACATCACTGCAGGAAATAAAATTGCAGAATAAGTAACTGTAATTTCTTTTGAGAAAATTGATAAGAAATNATGAAACCNTGCAATCATATATGCTAAGAGTTTCATTTCTCCGGCAGTATTATATCCTAATGGAATATATCTTATATTATCCCAAATCATTAAACTCCCATTTTCAACAATATGTTCTGCCCATCTTAGAAATAAGAAAGGATCTAAATCAGGTCCTAAAGTCCAGGTTCCAGTAGTTATATCTTTTAGTCGGGGGATATTNCTCGTTCTAATATAAAAACCAATATATACAATAAAGGATAAAATTAAATAATATGCCCAGTCTTTTTTTTGTTTTAAGAAATCAGCTAGTTTCTCTTTTCTTTTTTCTAATTCATTTTTAGATGTTTCATTGGATATATCTTCTTTTTCCATTATTATATTAAAAACAAGAGGAAATTATCCATTTTTTAATAAATCTTCAGCACTTAACTCTTTTAATAATTCTTTTTTTCCACAATATGGATAAATTCTCTCTACTTTCTCTGATTTAAATTGATAATTGCAATTTTCACATGCAAATGTTGTCATACTTTATGGAAAAAAGAGTTGTATTTAAAGATTTCTTTATCTAAATAACGCAGGAGTAAAATAAACTTCAATTACTGCCGCAATTACAAGAATAATTAAAGCAATAAAAAGTAAAATAACTACATTTTCAACTAGCCTTAAGAATTTTTTATTCTTTATACCATTTCTAATTACTCCAACACCAAAAATTCCTCCTGCAAGAGCTGTTATAAAATAAGCTGCAATTTCTGGGAAACCATGAATCATATACCTTGTAATTCCCAGAGGGATACCGCTTATCTGATATTTTGTAAAAATTCCAATAGCTGCAGCAATAACACTAGCATTCCATGCAAGAACAAATATAGCGCCTGCACCAAAGATTAAAGAGAATATTAAGGTAAAAATCATAACATAAACATTATTCTCAAGAATGGATAAAAATCTTCCAATATTTGTAGAATCTCCAGTAATTTCTATTGCATCCCCCGTAATACTGTATCTTGAAACACAATCTTCTATATTTCCTGGATTATTTATTATACAATATGTTTCTATTTGCGCATTAAATAAATTTGAATCTTGTAAAACAATATTTAAAAGAGAAAATGCAACAACAAATCCTAAGAATAACCACATAAAAGCATAAATTGCATCTTTGTGAGCTCTCCATACACTAAAGAATCCTTCTACTGCTTCATCTTCTACTTCTTCTCTTTTAATTATATAATATATATAGGGTAAAGAAAACATAACACAAAATGTGACTACAATCATTCCGGAGAATTTTGATAAAACAACATCACCTGCAAAAAACCATTTAACAAGTAAAAGAGATAATGATGCATAAATAAATCCGACAAAAAACATTTTCCATTCTCCACCATCTGTATTTTTTGGGTTAATAATCATCTCTAACATATTATTAGTAAAAAAAGAGAATTTTTAAACTTTCTTAATTTGATAATAAGTATGAATAAACAAAAGAGGTTCAATCAGATTTCAAGAAATATTAAAGAAATTAAAATACAAGGTGCAAGAAATATTGCAAGAAAAGCCCTTTATGCTTATTCTTTAATTCCTACAAGGAAATCATATAAGAAACTTTTATCCTTAAGGCCTACAGAACCAATGCTTGTTAATGTTTTAAATAAAATGCAAAGACAACCCTATAAGGAAATTCTAAAACATTTTGATTTTGCCCAGGATAAAATCAATAATTATATCTTGGGATTGATAAAAGATAATGATGTTATTTTTACACATTGCCATTCTACAAATGTTGTTAATGCTTTAATCTATGCAAAAAAGAGAGGAAGAAAATTTGAGATTTANAATACAGAAACTCGTCCATTATATCAGGGAAGAAAGACAACAAGAGAGTTAAAAAAGGCAAAAATAAAAGTTACCCAGTTTATTGATTCGGCAGCAATGATTGCTATAACTAAAAAACAAGGAACAAAGAAGGTAGATAAAGTTTTCTTAGGTGCAGATGCTTTATTAAAAAAAGGAGTAATTAACAAAGTTGGAGGGGGAATGTTTTCTAGAATTTCATATGACCATAAAATTCCTGTATATATTATTGCCGATTCATGGAAATATACAAACAAAAGAATTCAAATTGAGCAAAGAAAACTAAATGAAGTTTGGGATAAAGCACCTAAGAATATCAAGATTAAAAATCCTGCATTTGAATTTATCCCAAAAGAATATATTAAAAGAATAATTAGTGAATTAGGAAATTTAAAATATGATCAATTTTTGAAGAGAGTTAATTAGTTTTTTCTTGTTTTTGAGCAATAGTTAATGTTTTTTGTAATTCTTCACTAATTTTCTCTATGTTTTCATTTAAATCATTTTTGACATCCATTAATTTTTCAATCTGTTCATTAATAATTTTCTTTGTTTCTGGAACTGTTTTTTTTACAAAGTTTTTTGCTCCAATATCCACTGTTAATTCTTCAGAAAGAAGTTTTGTTCTTGCAAAAATTCCTCTTCCAATTGGAGAGAAAATTTCTTTTCCTTTAGCTCCATTAAGTTCGTCAAGACTTAAATTTAATGAATTCATATCAACGATACTTTGTTCTACTGCCTGTAATTGTTGTTGTAATTGTTGAATTTGTTGTTCAAACATACTTAGTTTAAAAATAAGCTCTTGTTGATTATTTTCCATAATAAAATATCCTTATACTACTTTTAAAACTTTCCTTAGAATAATACTAGAAATAATTCCTGCTCCAATATACCACCATATCCAGCTAGCGAGTACGTCTGTATAAACATCTTTAATCCACCAAATTAAGAGAATTAGTGGAAGAAATGTAAATAACATAGGTCTCATTGAGTGTTTCATTAATTCTAAAGAACATTCCATTAATTCCTTTTGAACTCCCTTAATCTTTTCAGGATTTTCTTCTACATTTTTTAGTTTAATATTACATGCTTTTTGTATATCTTTTAGTTCTCTCATTCTGTTTTGGTTTGTGTAATATTTCGTAACAAGAGTCATAGCAAGAGTAATTAAAAAAGATATAACAACTATACTTAGTTTAGGGTTTAGTATCATCCACTCTTTTATCATTTTTAAAATAAGTTAAGTATGGTTTTTAAACTTTAACCACCCATAAATTTTCGCATTGCAGGATTCATATCTGTTTGATGTTGTTGAGCAATATTTTGATAGAACTGAAACATAATCATAATAACAAGTAATATTGCTGTTCCTGAAACTAATGCTCCAAGTAAATCTGTGGTTGCTGCAAGTAACCCTATTGCAGCTCCGCCCATAACAGTTAAAGGCATAATATACCTCTCTAAGATACTTTCTAAAATTCTTATATCTTGTCTAAATCCTGCTACTTGCAAACCAGATGATGCAATTTTATTTGCCTGGGATTTTGCATCCATTCCTGACGTTTTTACCCAAAATATTGAAAATAATGTAGAAAAAAACACAAAAAACAAGATATGAGTTATTCCTTGAAATAAATGTCTCCATAAAAATCCTCCTCTAATAAATAACTCCAAGATATTAGTTGATCCCATCCAAAATGCAAGTCCTGAGACAGGTTGTCCTTGAACAAAATGTCCAAAAAAATTACTGGAATAAAGAGAAATTTTTGCAAGTCCGCTACATTCTCCCCCTTCTATTAAACAAGGCGCTGCAGCATTTTCAATGATTCCTCCAAAGAGTTGAGCATTAGCCATTAATGCAGCTGTTAAAATAACGGGGATTACAGATGCATAAAAAAATGATAATGGCCATTTCACACCATACCCTCTAATTCTCCCAAAAGATAAAGGTATTTCAACTTTTAGTGATTGAACCCAAACAACTATTAGAAATATTAATAATGTTGATAAAATNGCAGCAAAAGCAGATAAGAATTCTACAGAATATTTATTAATTATTGATTGTATTAAAACAAAAACCTTTCCAGAACAAGGAGTTCCTTTAAAATCAAGTAAACAATTTCTTCCTTGTTGATTTACAAACTGAAAAGCGCTTGTAAATAATCTCCATGATACTCCTGCTCCTATAAATAAACTAACCCCTGAGCCAAAACCCCATTTAGTTGTCAAATCATCCATATAGAAAATTGCAAGTCCCCCTAGAATTAATTGTAAGATTACAATGTGGGCAAATCCTGGAGCTGCCTGAAGTCCTTGCATCATTACATAAATAATTGATTCAAAGAGTATAAAAAAGAGAACTAATAATTTTTGAGTTCCCTGGAAGAATTTCTTTCCTTCTGCAGTTGTTGTATCAATATTTAATATTCCTGAACCCGTAAGCAATTGTAAGATAATAGATGCCATTACAATTGGGCCAATACCGAGTGATATAATGCTTCCAAAGTCGGTTCCCAAGATAATTGCCAAATATTCAAATCTTTCAAGGGCATTATTTGAGAGTCCAAAAAGAGAAATATTAGCAAGAATAAAAAATAAAACTAAAACAATTATAGTCCATTTTAATTTTATATTAAAACCTAGTTTCTTTTCTTCTGGTTTTCTAACTTCTGGAATATAATTAAATATTTTTCTTAAGTCCATCTTCCTTAGATTTAAGTCTTATAACCTCTTTTTTAATAGGAATCTGTATTTCTCCACCTTTTTCTTTAACTTTTCTTAATGCTGACTTAGAAGCTTCTTTGGCTTTTATAATTAATTTATTTTTAATTTCTCCAAATCCAAGGATTTTGTAATTTTTTAGATTGATTTCAAATTTATCTTCCACCTTTTTCCCATATTTTCCTAAATTTAATTCAATATCTCTTAGATTAATTCTTAATCTCATATCTCTTTTAGTGCCTTTACTAGTTTTTCCTCTTTTCCCAAAATATTTATGCCCATATAATTTAGTTATCAAGGTCTTTTTATGGTCCGCTCTTTTTCCACTACCGGACATTCCTTTACCCCC
Organism: Candidatus Pacearchaeota archaeon; assembly: GCA_002731115.1. Classification (GTDB taxonomy): domain Archaea; phylum Nanobdellota; class Nanobdellia; order Pacearchaeales; family GW2011-AR1; genus NP1466. Next base: position 34,109 of record PBZO01000001.1, on the reverse strand, counting down.
TCTATGTCCTGTTTTCTTATGTTTTTTTCTAGCCCCCCAACCATGAGTTCCCATGCCTCTTCCATGAGCTCTTGAAGATTTTCTACGTTTTTTTGTTTTAATCATCTTATAACATCCTCTCCATTAATTCATTTATTTTATCTTTATTATTTCCTAGGACTCCTTTTGGGAAATGGAATTTACTTTTTATTCCTTTTCGTGGAGGGTGTAATCTAAAAAATGGTTTTAAGTTTAATTCTTCATATTTTTTCCCTTTTTCTAATTCTTCAACAACATTTTTTGAATCAATCTTCTTTGATTTATTAATTAATTGTCCTCTTTTTTCAATTAACTTTTCAAAAACTTCTTTTTTTATTTCTCCATATGCAATAAAATCCTTTAGTTTTCTTATCATTCCTAATTGTTCTTTTTTAGGATTTATTACAACACAAGTATATTTTCTCCTTAACCTTAATCTATTTAGAGTTTCAATTATTTCTTTTTTTAGTCCTACTTGTCCGCGAATTCTAATTATTGCTATCATTTTTTATAAATTGGATTTGTTTTCTTTAGAGCATNAATACAGGCTTTAATTAAATTAAATGTTGTTCTTTTTCTTCCAATTGTTTTACTATAAACATCTTTTATTCCTGCAAGTTTTAATACTTTTTTTAATTCATTTGCTACAACTAATCCTGTTCCTTGTGATGCTGGGATTAAAGTTACTTTCACACTTCCAGATTTACCCATAACCTTAAATGGAACAGTATGTAATTCAGAACAGGCACAATCAAATCCTGCACAAGTTCTTTTTATTTTAAAGATATTTAATTTAGCTTTTTTTATTGCCTTGTCTCTTGCAGGTAGGGTTTCTTTAGATTTCCCAGAACCAACTCCGACATGTCCATTATAATCTCCAATAACAGCAAGTGTTGAAAATGTTGGGACATTTCCTTCTTTTGTTTTTCTTTGAGTTTGACGCCATGCTCTTCTTTTTCCTCCGCCAAATTTCCCTTTTGATTGGCCAATTGCAATTAAATCAGATTGAGCATTAATTAATGAATCCACAATTTCCGTTTCAAGGATTTTCTTATTATTTTCTAGAATTTCATCAATTTCCTTGATTTTTCCATCTTTTACTTCTTTTCCAAGTTTTGTTCTAGGAATCCAAGCAGCTATTGCTTCTCTTTTTTCAGCTTCAATATCTTTTTTCTCTCTAGGCTTTCTTTTGTACATTATTCTTTTTCTATTTCTGATTTAATTTGTTCAAAGATTTGCGAGAAATCTTTTTTCATATATTTTCCCTTTATTCTGCCCTCATCGGGAAAAATATCTTCCTTAGATTTTATTTTAATTCCAGAATCAATTAATCCTTTCAAGAAAGAATAGATTTTTGTTTTACGTAATGGCCTAATCATCCCAAAATCAATAATCGGTGTCTCTAATTTTTTTAAGAGTATTTTCTTACCTATTAAAAAGCCTGTTAGATATGATGCAGGATGTGATTTTAAACTTCCATTAAATTCTTTAGGCCAGCCATATTTTACTAAGTGTCTTGAATTTATAGAGATTTCAACTTTATCCTGTGCTTGTTTACTTGTAACATATTGTGAGACAATATATCTATTTGTTTTTCTAAAAACTATTCTTGGAGATTTACTTTTAAGTAACTTGATTCTCTTCAAATAATTTGTTTTATTTTCTTTTCTTCTTCTTTTTAATGTTTTCATTTTAATCCCTTAAGATACTCCTTTAAATGTGTTTTACTTCTGAAAGCTTTGTTTCTTATTCTCTTTCTAATATCACTAAATTTCTCATTAGATAATTTTCCCTGTTTCTTTAATTCGTCAATATATTTCCTCAATTTTCTAGTCATTATTACATATTCTTGTTTTCTTTTATTTACTTTTTTTCTTATGTTTCCAATACTTCTTTTTTTTCTTTTATTTTTATTCTTTCTTCTTCCCTTTTTTACTTTTATAATTATTGCTCCTTCTTTTTTTAAATCTCTAATATCTTGTTTTGTTATAGCTTCTTTAATTTCATTCAATCTTGATTTTAAAAAGATAATTCTTTCTTTTCCAACTTTTAGAGTTTTTCTTGAAAGTTCTTTTTTCTTTTTTAAATTCATTTTAGTTTTTTTTCTAGATATCTTTTAAATTTAATTAAGTGAAGATCTACTAGATTGGGGTAGAGGGTATCTTTAACTTTTGTCATTGTGTTTTACTCTCCTTTTTTTGCTTTAGAAATTTTTTAATATTCAAGTTGCTGATTTTAATCTTCAGTTTTTCTGCCATTTTTGCTATTTCTATCTTCTTTTTTTTACCAATTTTCCCAATTGTTATTTCCTTAATCTTTTTATTTTTCTCAAAATCTTTAATGTTTTTAATAATTGGAAGTTGTTTATTTTCAGTTTTTCCCTTTTTATAACCAATACTAATAACTAAAGGATATCCTTTTCTTTTCTCTCTCATTTTATTGTCCCTTCCCTTGGGTCTTCTCCAAGTCTGTTTTTTCTTTCTTCTTTTTCCTAATTTACTATGCCGATTCCAATTTCTTCTTAAAAATTTTATTCTCATACTCCCCTCCCATCTTTGCTGATAATATAACAACCATCTTGAAATACTCGTTTATCCTTAGACTTAATTCTAGTTGCTTGTTCAAAATTTGCCGCTATTTGTCCTGCTAATTCCTTATCTACAGATTTTATTGTGATAATATCCTTGTTTATATCAACTTCTCCAGAGATTTTTAGTTTTCTAGGGATTTTTTCTCCTAAAAAGTTCTTTATTATTGCTTCATCTCCTTTAATCTCAATACTAAATGGAAAATGACTAAAACATATCTTTAATTTATATTCAAATTTTTCCTGGACTCCTTTAACCATATTATTAATATGTGCAGTGATAGTATTTATCATTCTTTTTTCTGTTTTTGTTGCTTTTTTACTTCCAATAATTATTGAATTCTCTTTTTTTTCAAAGACTAATTTATTTGTATTAAATGTTTTTTTATTTTCTCCTTCAGGACCCTTTATAATTAAGGTATTTCCATTTATTTCTGCTTCTACTCCCTTAGGGATTTCAATTGTCTGAAATATTTCTTTTTTCATTAGTAAAAATATGCAATTAAGCTCCCTCCTATTTTCTTTTCTTGAGCTTCTTCATGAGTTATTAATCCCTTATTTGTCGATACTATCATTGTTCCAAAATTTCTTGAGGGCAAATATCTTCTTCTATATTTTTCAATCTGGGTTTTATCAACACTAAATCTTGGTTTTATTGCTTTACATTCATTTAATTCTCCTATTGTAACTTCAATAGTTTTTCCTCTACTATCAATTTTATATTTTCTTATAGTATTTTTTTGTTTCATTATTTTTAATATTCCAATTAGTAAATTTGAAATTCTATTTATCTTTATAGTTTCTTTTCTTGCTCTTTTAGCATTTCTTATCATATTCAAAGCATCTGCAACAATATCTTGTGACATTTTAACTATATTTCTTAAAACCGATTTCTTCTGCTATTTCTCTAAAACAGTGCCGGCATAAATTTAATCCATATGATTTAATATGAGCTCCGAATCTTCCACATCTCTCGCATTTTTTTACTGTTATTCCTATTTTCTTCTCTCTTGGCTTATTATGTTTTATGAATTTTGCCATTACAACTGGCTTACTTCTTAATTGTTTCAATATTTTTCTCCAGTCGCTTGCTGTCATTTTAAATAAATTCCGTCTGGAAATTTTCTTCCATAAATTTAATTATTTCATCTGGGGAGATTATCTGTCTTTTGGGTATTTTTCCTTTTTTTATTTTTCTTATTCTTATTCTTCTCCCAGATCTTTTGAATACAACAGTTATATCAAATCCCATAATTCCAATTTCTCTTTGATATTCTACTCCAGGGATTTCAATATATTCTTTTATTCCAAAAGAAAAGTTATTTTCACTTATTTGTTTTTTCTTTAATTTATTATCTATTGTAGTTAACATTTTTTTTAAAAATTCTTTAGCATTTTTCCTTAAAGTTACAACCGCCCCCACTTCTAATCCAGGCCTTACATTTAGTGAGGGTATTCTTTTTTTTGATTTCGTTTTTGCAGGCTTTTTATTTGTAAGCATATTTAAGAGTTTTACTCCTTTTTCTAATTCTTCTTTAGTTCCACCTACACTTAAAACAACCTTCTCTATTTTTATATTTCTCATAATATTATCTTTCATTATTCAATTACCATTAATTGTTTAATTAAAACATTAACCTTTTTTTTGTCAATAGTTGATTCTGTGTTTTTCCCTTTTGAGTCTATATTGTTTATTATTCCTGTTTCTCCAGCATGTTTTCCACCAATAATAATTATCTTTGCTTTTTCTTTTAAGGGAATACATTTTTCTATTTTTTTATCTTTAAGATTAATTAAAACAGAATCATTTACATTACATTTAATATCTGATAAAAAGTTTTTTCCATCACTTAAGTTTAACTGTGTTTTCTTTCCTTTTAATATACTCTTATTTATGATTTTTGATATTTTCTTATTTATATCTGTTTCTTTTATTTGAAATTTTCCTTTCTCTGATAATTCCATTCTATAATTCTTTTTTGAAGGGATAATAGATAAGATATCAAAGAGTAGCATTGGATTTTTTTCATCTCTTACTATCTTATTATTAAGTAAAATATGTTTTGAGTGTATTGCTTTCTTTACTTCTTTTCTATTTTGAGCAAGCTCTAATATATCTCTTAAAACAACTAATATAGGAATACTATTTCTTACATTAAAATTAGGTCTAACTACATAAGGAGTCCCCTTTCTAGGTATTGGCCAGTTTTTTGGTGTTTTCTGTCTTTTTAAGTGCATTTTACTTCTTTTCTCCCTTGATTTCTTCTTTTATTTGTTTTGATTCTTCTTCAATCTTTTTTCCTAAAACTCTTCCTCGTTTTCTATCTTCTAAATTTAATTCAATAAGTTGTAGATTTGAAGGTTGCAATCTTACATTTACTTTTGAACCATCCTGTTTTTTTACTTGGATTCCTTCTATTATTATTTTAGATAGTTTTAATTTAACTTCTATTACCTTTCCTTGTTTTTTCTTAAATTTTCCCCTCATAACTTTTACAACATCCCCTTTTTTAACAGGAATATTTCTTTTCGGGTATTTTTTTCTTAATTCTCTTGATAAATTAACACTTATAAACTTTTTTTTGATATGTAATGGAGCATTAGCTAAGTATTTTCTTTGTTTTCTTGGTTGTTTACTTGATTTCCAGTGTTTGCTAAATTCTTTTTTCATTTTAGTATACAATTGAAGCAATTTTTCCCACACTTGGAAATCGCTCCATTACCTCCCTTGCAATTGGCCCTTTAATTTGAGTTCCTTTTGGATTTCCCTTTTCATCTTTTAAGATTGCAACAGCATTATCTTCAAAAGCTATTCTCTCTCCATTAAGTCTCCTATATGATTTTTTTTGTCTTATAACCACTGCATCAAAGACTTTCCCTTTCATATCGGGAATTCCTTTTCTTATGCTAACTTTTACCCAATCAGCAATTTTTGCACAAACTTGTTTACCTTTCTTTGCTTTTGCTCTTTTTACAGAGACTAATTTTACTATTTTTGCTCCGCTATTATCAGAAGAGATCATATATGCTCCTAAATTCAATCCAGGTGTAACTTTGGCTGATATTGCTTTCATTTCTTCTCCTCCTCATTTACTTTTCCAATGACTGCAAAATGAATTATTTTACTTAAAGGCCTACACTCTTGTATTTTTATCAAATCTCCTATATTAATTTCATTTTCCATGCAAACAGGAAGTCTCGCATGAATTTTTGTTCGTGATTTAGCATATCTTTCATATTTTCTTATATAAATCATTCTAGTAAATTCAATTGTAATTCTTTTATGGAACTTTTTAATTACTTCTCCTTCAAAAGTTCTCCCTCTAACTTTTAGATTTCCATGAATATGACAGTTTTTATCATTACATCTATTCTCAGCTTTTTCTTCTTTTATTTCTGTTTTTTTCTTCATTTTTATTTTGTTTAGTGTATGTTTTTAATCAATGGATTCTTCTTCAAATCCAAGTTTGACTAGGATTTCTTTTATCTTCTTTTTATGGTTTCCTTGGAGTTCTATCATGTTATCTTTGTAAGTCCCACCGCAAGCAAGCTCATTTTTCAGAGCCTTTGCGATTTTCTTTACATCAATTCCATGCCCGAATCCTGTAACAATAGTTACGATTTTTCCATATCGCTTCTTGTCTGTTGTTACTTTTATCTTCTGCGAACTCTTTACGATTTGTTCACATACACATGCTTGCTCAGGCAAGCCACATTTTGGACATATTTCCATGTTATTTATTAAGTGTGAGTATCCTAGCGATAATCTTTTTAATTTCTTTTATCTTTGAACTTCCTGATTTGGAAGTATTTACTTTTGATTTAACTAATTCCATTCTTAATTCTTTCATTTTTCTCTCTCTTTCATTTTTCTCCATTTTCTGAATATCTTTGAATTTTAAAGTACTCATTTTCCTTTTTTCTTTGTTTTCTTTTTAATTTTATCTTCTATTTTGGGTTCTATTGAATTCATTTTTAATCTTTCAATAAGCTTGTCATCAATATTTACCTTATCTAAAAGTTTTGCATGTGGTGAGAGAATACTTACTTTTACTCCAACTACTCCTGGTTTTGTTTGCGCCCTTGATTGTGCTCTATCAACTACTTTTGAAGTATCTCCTGTTTTCTTTAAGTATCCTTGTGCAAATCTCCATGTTTTTGCTCTTGCTCCAGGAAGTTTTCCACTTAATCTTATTTCAGCTCCAAGTGCCCCTGATTTCATTATTTTTTCTAAAGTTCTATATGCAATAACCTTGAATTTTAAAGGTCCAAATCTCTCAAGTCCGAGGGAAATTTCATCAGCCATTATTTGGGCATCAAACTCAAATTCTATTATTTCATCTATTTCAATATGTGGATTTTCAAGTTTAAATTTAGTTCTTAAGGCATTTGTTAATTCTCCTATCTTTTCTCCACCACGTCCAATAACTAATCCCGGTTTGTTTGTAGAGATGATTATCTTTTCCCCTATAGGAGTATATACTATTCTAGCCTTACTTACTTTTCCTTTTCCAAGTGATTTTTTTATATATTCTCTAATTGTATATTCTTCTTTTTTAAGTTTGATTATTTTTTTTTCTTCCATTTTTTCTCCTTAGCAATAATTTTAATATGACTTCTTTTTCTTCTTACTGTGCCAAATTTACTATAAGGTCTTGAAGCAAGATTTGCAATAGCTTCATTAATTAGGGGATTATTTAATTCATTTGCATTTGCTAAAAGACTTTTTAATAATTTTATAAAATGTTCTACTGCCTTTTTTGGGTATCTTCCCGACATTATCTTTCCTTTTCTATGAGGGATTTCTCCTTTCATTGGAACTGCTTTTTTATAATTAAGCACTTGTTCTAAATCGGATATTGCATCCTCTATTCTTTTATTTTTAATAAAATTACAAATTGCAACTGAGTATTTTGTCGAAATTGGCAAACTTCTTCCATTAACAATTGCTATTGTTTTTTTTGGTTTTTCTTCTTTAGGAGTTCCAATTTTCTCTTTTTCAGTAACTTTTTTATCTTTCTCTTTAACTTTTTCCGATTTAATTTGAGGAGTATCAACTATTTTTTTTGGAGCACTTGCTATTTCTTGTTTTTTCATTGATTTTCTTTGTTTTTGTTCTGGATTGTAATCTTTTTCTGTCATTTTTATTTTTTAGCTTTTGCTTTTGATCCTTTAGTTGCTCCTACTCCTACACTTCCATGTTTTACTCTTCCTCTCGTTAGTGCAAATTCCCCAAACTTATGTCCCAACATTTCTTTTATTATTTCAACTGAAACAAAATTTCTTCCATTATAGATTTGAATTTTCATTCCAATCATTTCAGGGACAATAACTAAATCCCTTTTATGAGTTTTTATTGGTTTATTATTTCCTATCTTCTTTTTAGATCTATTGATAAATTCTTCAATTTCTTGGAAATTTCTGAGAACAGTTCTTCTTTGTCTTGATTTCAATAATCTTGCAAACTCTCTTACATCTAGAGTTTTTAATTCTTCTAGTGTTTTCCCTTTAAATGTAAATTGTTTTTTTTGCATTTCCATTTTATTTTCTTTTACCAGTTCTTTTTGGCCTTAGTAGTCCAACTTTTCTTCCTGGAGGAGCATTTCTCTTAGCAATCTTACTTTTCGGGTTCTTTGCTCTTCCTGAACCAAATGGATGATCTATTGCATTCATCTTTACGGCTGAAGTTCTAGGCCATAATTTACTTTTTGATTTTTTAATATGATATTTTTTCCCAGCTTTAACAATAGGCTTATCAAGTCTCCCTGTTCCTGCAATTACCCCAATTATTGCCCTACAATTTGAATTAAATTTTCTTTCTTTTTTTGAAGGCATTAGGATGAAAATATCTTTTTCAATTATTCTACTAATTACTGCAGAATTTCCTGCACTTTTTATGAAAATCCCCCCATCTCTAGGTCTTGATTCAATATTATAGATCTTTGTCTTTACCGGGATATTCTTTAATTCAATTATATTTCCTTGTTTAATTTTTTTCCCTCCAAAATTTATTTCTTGTCCTTCAATCATTTCCTTAAATGCAGGGATGTAAAAGATTCCTTTTTCATATTTTATTTTTGCTAGAGGCGAACTATGGGCAGCTGAATCAAATAATCTAATAACAGTACCTTTTCCATCAAGTTTAGACGGGTATTGAAGTTTATATCTAAATGCTTTTTTTCTAACTCTATAAGTATGGCTTCCTTTTCCTCTAGCTTGGGTAATTATTCTCTTTCCCATTTTACATTAATCCTAATTTCGTTGCCACATCAATTGCAAGAAATTCTTTTTTTAATTTAACATAAGCATATTTTTTATTTCCTCTAATTAAAGTTCTAATTTTTTCAATTTTAATATCAAATAAACTCTCAATTTCTTCTCTTATTTCCTTTTTTGTCTTATTCATATTTGTTCTAAATGTTAGAACATTCTGTGATTCAATCATCATTACTGCTTTTTCAGTTGCAAGTAGTTTCATTTGAATCTTTTTCCTAATTCTTTAATTGATTGTTCGGTATACAGGGTAAGTCTCCCTGAGCCTCCTTTGGCTAAATCATTGACACTTAATTTACCAGTATTTGCAATATCAAATACGTTCGCTTTTAATTTTTCTTTATTTCCTATAATGAGTAATAATCCCGCATTTTTTTTGTATTTTCTCCCCCTCATTTTTCCAATTCCTGCTCTAACTTTCTTCTTCGGTAATGCTAATTCAAATAATTGTTTCCCAAGAATTTTTCTTAAACTAGAGATTAATTCTTTTGTTTTTAAGGAAGTTATTTTTGATTCAACAATTAATGGAAGATTTTCTAGTCTTTCATTAAGTCTTTCATATTTTTTTATTAATTTCTCCTCATTCGCTGTTGCACTTATTGCAGAAACTAATGCAATTCTTAATTCTTTTTTATTTGTTTTTTTAGTATTAATCATTGAAAGAACTTTTGGTGGATGTGCTCTCATTCCTCCTTTCGCAAAAGGAACTTCTGCAGCTTCCCAATTAAATTGAGAGCCCTTGCTTGACATTATCTTTCTTGGAACTCTTGAAGATCCCCTTCCATAACCACTTCTCCAGACATGTCTTCTATGAATGACTTTTCCTTTAGCAGAATGTTGTTTTCCAGCAACAGGAGATGGAGAATATGGTTGTTTTGTTTTCTTAGCTTCTAAAACTTTAGAGATTATATCTTCTCTAATTTTCTGAGAAAAACATCTAGGCAAGTCAATTTCTTCTTTTTCTTTTCCATTTATATCAAGTATTTTTGCTTTCATTATAATTTGTTGTTTCATCTTAATTCAATTAATTCAAAATCTTTTTTTAATTGTTTTCTTGATTTTCTTAGAGGAGCAGTAATTAATAATTGTCTTTTTGAAGGTCCTTGGACTGAACCTCTAATGAGAATATAATCTGTTTTAATATTTCCAAAATTTTTTATGTTTTTTAATTTATCTTCTGATTTTCCCATATCTATTATTTTATTATTATAAATAATTCTTGTAAATGTCCCTAATTGACCTGCTTGCGGAACACGAAAAGTAACTCTTGCAGGATGCCATGGACCTAAACTTCCAGGTCTTCTTCTACCTTTTTCTGATTTATGAGATTTAAGTGTAATTCCAAATCTTTTTACAGGACCTTGTAATCCTTTTCCTTTTGTTAATCCTCTCAAGTCAATTAATTCTCCTTTTTCAAAAATATCTAAAACAGAAATTTCTTTATTTAAATTTTCTTTAATAAATTTAATTTTTTCTTCAAGATTTCCAACAAGTCCTATTTCACTTAAATCAGGAGTCTTTTTTATCCCTGTTTTTTTAACTTGAGAATAAACAATTACTCTCACATTATCATATTCTTCTTTTATGTCATCTATTTTCTTAATATCTTTCTTTGGAATTTTAACTTTTCTTTTTAATTCTTTATCAAGATTTTCTGCTAGTACTTCTTTTAAAACTCTGCCATTTTTATAGAGTCTTATAGAGAATATTTTAAGAGTTGGGCATTCAAGAATCGTTATTGGCACAATTATTTTTTTACCTTTTGTCATAGAATCAGGAGTATTATCTTTTACATAAGCAGACATCATTCCTGCCTTATAGCAGATAAATCCTTTGAGGTTCTTAGAAGATTTAATAGAATCCCAGTTCACTCTAGGTAAAAGTTTATTGACCCTTTTTCTTGGCCAAAACTGCAAACTTCCCTTTCTGGGTGATTTTCTTGTAGGCATTTATTAGTAATTTTGCGGATAACATTTTAAATCCCTGGAATAAAATAGAAAGAAAATAAGGCTTTTTAAAGGTTTTGAGAGGGTTTTTCAGACTTCAAACTCTATCTCTTTTATAATCTTTTTTCCATCAATTTCAGCCTCTCTTATTATTTTACCTTTTCGTTTAGCCATTTCTCTAATTTTGGCAAAATCTTTTTCTCCTTCGGGCATTAAAATTTCATTAATAATGACTTCATGCTTTATGTTAATCTTTTTAGATTCAGGCATATCCCAAAAAAGATCTTCCTTAATTTCTGAATAAAATTTATTCTCTATTTCTAGCACACAAAATTTATCATCTATCTTTTTTTCACTTTTACCTGGTTTTGGAAGTTTTTTCTTTATTTTTAATTTAAAACTATCTCCCTCTAGATCTAACAAAACAAAATAAGATTCTTTTTCTAATTCAACTAATTGCTCTTTTTTCAATTTCTGACTAGGAATATTATTTCGATAGTATAAACCTCCTTTTTTTGTTTCGGAGTTACCTTCTATATTATTTCTTGACATCGTATCAGAAATATTTCTTTTACTTAAAATTATTCCTGAAGCTTTACAATCTCCAAATCCGGAACACAACCGGATTAAATCATTAGCAAATTCAAAACTTGTTTTAACTTTAATTTTCTTTGTTTTCCATAAGTTCAGAAGAAATCTTCCTTTGTAATCCCCCTTACCGAATCTAATAAATTGTTGATGAATATCCACACCACTCTCTCCATTAAAAAGTCTTTTCATAAAATTCATAAAACTCTTTATTGAAATTTACTTTTAAACTTTTCCTATTCACAAAACTTTATAAATTTGGTTGGGTTATTTAAATCAAGATGGACAAAGATTATTTCAATAAAATTGTGACTACAATTATTTTAGGTGTTCTTATAGTTTTGTCTTTCTTTTTATTAAAACCAATATTACTATCAATAATAGTTGGGATTATTTTAGCATTTATATTTAATCAAGTATATAATTGGATATTTAAAATTACTAAATTACAAAATTTATCAGCAGGATTAATTTGTGTATTATTGATTTTATTAATATTTTTGCCTTTGTGGTTTTTTACACCTATTTTCATAGAACAATCTTTTGAAGTTTATTTAGCTTCACAACAAATGGATTTTGTGACACCTCTTAAAAATATTTTTCCTTCTTTATTTGCATCAGAGGAGTTTTCAGCAGAGATTGGTTCTGTTCTTTATTCATTTGTAACCAAGATGACTAATTCTTTAGTAAATCTTCTCTCACAATTAATACTTAATTTTCCAACTATATTTTTACAATTAATTGTTACATTTTTTACTTTTTTCTTTGTCTTAAGAGATAAGGACATAATTGTATCCTATCTACAAAGTATATTACCCTTTTCAAAAGATATTGAGAAGAAATTATTTGAATCTTCAAAAGGAATTACTTCTTCAGTTATTTATGGACAGGTAATTATTGGGATGATTCAAGGACTTATTGTTGGATCGGGATTATTTATTTTTAATATTCCTAATGCTTTATTTCTTACACTTTTAGCTTCTTTAGCTGGAATTTTTCCAATTATAGGGACAACAATTGTTTGGCTTCCAATTGTAATTTATCTTTTTATTAAGGGGAGTACATTTTCTGCTATAGGAATTACTATGTTTGGAATAACCTCCAATGTTATTGATAATGTAATTAGGCCAGCATTTGTATCTAAGAAGACCCGTATGCATCCATTGTTAGTTCTTATAGGAATGATCGGAGGATTATTTTTATTTGGTATTTTGGGATTTATTATAGGGCCTTTAATAATTGCTTATGTTCTTATAATTCTTGAGATTTATAGACTAAAGAAAACTTCAGGAATTCTTACTGTTTTACATGAATAGAACTATTTAAATATGAATAATCATTTTTCTTTTCAGATTTAAAGAAAGGTAATTAAAGAATGAATCTAAAAATTAAAAGAGAGGCAAGTTCCGAATCAAAATCAAAGAGTTTTATTTTTATTGAAAGAAAGTTAGATAAAAAACGATTATCTGAAAAAGAGATAAATGAGATAATCAAGGATATTGTAAATAATTCCTTACCTGAAGCAGAGATTTCTCTTTTTGTTCTAGCAATGTATAAATATGGGATGAATATGAAGGAGACGATTTATTTAACAAAAGCAATATTAAACTCTGGAGATAAACTTAAATTAGAGAATAAACTCATAGTTGACAAACATTCAATAGGAGGAATTGCAGGAAACAGAACAACTCCAATTGTTGTTTCAATTTGTGCTGCAGCAGGATTAATAATGCCAAAAACTTCATCACGTGCAATAACAAGTGCAGCAGGAACAGCAGATGTTATCGAAACAATTGCAAAAGTAAATTTCCCAGCAAGTGAATTAAGAAAGATAATAAAAAAAACAAATGCATGCATGGTTTGGGGAGGAGCTTTAGGCTTAGTTCCCGCGGATTCAAAAATAATTAAAGTTGAGAAAATTTTGAAAATAGACCCTGAAGCCCAATTATTAGCTTCAATAATGTCAAAAAAACTTGCTGTTGGAAGTAAATATATATTAATTGATATTCCTTATGGAAAAAGTGCAAAAGTAACCAAATTAAAAGCATTAAAATTAAAGAAAAAATTTGAATATCTTGGGAGGTATTTTAAGAGAAAATTAAGAGTTATTTTAACTGATGGAAAAGAACCAATAGGTAATGGAATTGGACCTTCATTAGAATTAACCGATGTAATTAATATTTTAGATCCTGAAAAACAAGGACCAAGAGATTTAGAAAAGAAATCTTTATTTATAGCAGGAAAACTTTTTGAATTAACCAAAAAAGCAGAAAATGGATTGGATTTGGCAGAGAAAATTCTTTATTCTGGAAAAGCATATGACAAATTTAGGCAAATAATTAAAGCACAAAACGGATCTTTTAAGAAAATTAAACTTGCAAGATTGAAATATGATATTTTATCTAAAAAATCAGGGAAAATCATTGAAATAGATAATAAAAAAATAAATTCTTTAGTAAGAATGGCCGGTTCTCCATTAGATAAATCTTCGGGAATTTATCTTTATTTTCATGTGGGGGATAAGATTAAAAAGAGAGAAAAAATATTAACAATCTATTCAGAATCAAAATTTAGATTAAAGGAAGCTATTAAGTTTTATAATAAAGAAAAACCAATAAAGATAAAATAACACAACTAATTTTTTAAACCCCCATTATATAATTATTTTATGAGGGAAAGCAATTATAGAAAAAAACTTGTAGAATATTTGAAGAAAAATCTAAAAAAAAATTATACTGAAGAATCTCTTAAATGGGCATTAATTGATCAAGGATATTCAAGAACAGATGTTTTAAGATCATTAGAGCAGGCAAATAAGGAACTTGCAGAAAAAGTCCCTGTACTTAAGGAAAAACCAGTAATAAAATATCAAATTATTGATGAGAATGATAATCCCATATCAATAAAAAAGCCTCTTTGGAAAAGAATTCTTGGATTATAGTAAGTTTTAAAATCTATTAATTATTTTAGAAACTAAGCCTCCATCGCATAATGGTATTGCACCGGACTTGAGATCCGGGTCCTTCGGGGCATCCCCGTTCGATTCGGGGTGGGGGCGTATTATCTTTTTCCAAAAGCATCTAAAACTCTAATATCCGGACTTAAAAGATAAATATGGTCTTCTTTAAATCTCAATCCCCTATAAATTTTTTGTAATAATTCTCTTCTTGCTTTATCCTTATAAAAACTCCAGTAATTCTCTGGTTTTGTTTTTTTTAATATTTTCCAAAAAGAATCCTGTACATTAGGATTTGGATATTTTGTAAAGATAATACTATTGCATTCTTCTCCAGGAAAATCAATACCTCTTGCACACCTGGTTGAGAAAAGTACACTTGTTTTCCCTTTTTTGAATTTTTCAATTAATTCTCCTGTTTTATCATTTTCCTGAAGTTCAATTATCTTTTCCCTACTAATTAAGTCATCAATATCAAATTCTTTAAGCTCCTCACAAGTTGGTAAATCATTAAAACTATTTACATGAACTAATACTGGTTTTTCTGCTATTTCAACACATTTACTTAAAGTTCTTAGATAATTTTTCCTAGTAATTTTCCCGTTTGAGATATTCTCGTATTTGCAATCCATTTCCATTCCGGTTTTCTTAATCTCTATCTCTCCTTGTTGTTGTGTTTCAGCATTTATTATCTTAAATTCATCTAATCCAAAAATATCTTTTAAGACAGTTGGAGAATGAAGGGTTCCTGACATTAAAACAATTATCTTATTTTTATCAATAATCTCTTTAAACTTCTTTGCAAGATTTGTTGTAACAAGACTGACTATAATTTGAGAATCTCTTTTATTAAAAGTTAAATAAGTTTCATCTAAAAAATCTTCAAACATTCTCGTACTCTCTTTTATTTCATATAGATAACTTTCTTCATCTATCTCCTTAAAAAATTCTAAAGAATCTAGAAATACTTTCATTAAATCATAAATTTTTGTTTCTTTTAAAAGAATGATGTTATTAGAGTAAATTGCTTCCTGTATTTCTTTATCTCTTTTTATTTCCTTAATAATCTCATGTAATCTACTAGTTATTTTTTCATTTAATCCAGTTAATTGAATTAAGGAATTTTGGAGTCTGTCAATATTTATCTTTTTTTGATTAGAAAAACTATCTAAAAATTCATCACATTCGTCTATTATCTCCACTTCTGTTAGGGGTTTTCTGTTCATTGCAGATTCTAATTTATATTTTAAAGCATTAAAAACGATTACATCTGAATCAATAAATGAATTAAATTGTTCATAGAATTTACATCCTAATCTTCTTTCATAAAAAATAAATTTGGTATTATCTAGTCCAGTATATTTTCTCTTTTTTGAGTTTTCAAAACTTTTTATCTCATATTCTTCAGGAATGACTGGACACCAATAAGGACATACTGGAGCAATAGACATTCTTTTAACGTCATTTATTGTATTAAAATTATTTATCTTAATATTCTTATTTTGCCTTAGATATTCCTTAATTTTCCTTATATTTTTCTCTTTTATCTCTATTTTACATGGGATATTATAATTATCTGCAGATAAATCATCCCTAATTAGTTTCTTAATTTCTTCTCTTTTATTTTCAAAAATGTCGTTTAATTTTGAGTTTACTTCTTTTTTTATTTTCGGAATAGCATTTTTATTATCTTCTAAAAAGTTACATTTATGATTATTTCGCCCAGTAATAACACTTATCTTTAATTTTTCCTTATTATCCTTTAATAGATATTTATCTTCTTCATAATCTTTTTTGTATTGTGCTTGGAGATTTTTTCCAGGGACAATAATTGATGCTTTTCCCAATTTCCTTGCTATATTTAGTGCAATTGTTGATTTTCCAGTCCCACATACTCCATGAATAAAAATAACTTTATTCCCCCCTTTTATTGCATCTAAAACTTCTTTTACAATATCTTCTTGAGTTTTTCCATTAGAAAAAGTTAAAGGTTCTAGAAATTTACCATTTTGATATAAGTTCCACATCTTTGTTAAGTTTGAAGAAATAGGGGGGTTATAAAATTATCGAAAGTTCCATCTAGAAAAGATTTAGGACTAGCACACTTTACAAAAATAATTATCCAAAAAGTGCACTAAGCCCTTCTGCTGTAGCTTCTTTTTTCTCTTCTTTAGGTTTTTCTTCTTTCTTTTCTGGAGCCTTTCCAGAATCATTTCCGCTTGTAGGCATAGCAGCAACTAAACTAGCATTTTCTAATTCTTTTGCTATATCAACACCTTTTAAACTGGCAACAAGAGATTTGATTTTCGATTCATCAACTTTGCTACCTGCAGCTACAACAATACTTTTCACATTTTCTTCATTAACTTCTTTTCCAAGTTTATGAAGTAATAAAGCACTGTATATTAGTTCCATTTTATTTAGTTTCCTCCCCAGTTTTATTTTCCTGAGTATTCTCTTCTGATTTTATATCCTCTTTTTTCTCTTCAGTTTTTTCTTCTTTTTTATCTAAAATTTTTTCCAAAGCTTTTTCATGCATTCCTGCTTTTCCAATTAATAATTTAATAGTATCTTCACAAATATATCCAATTCCCACAGCAAAAGGCAAGGATTTTCCATAAGCAGATTTCAATTCTTCTAGTGTTCCTTCCCTATTTATTTGAATATCTAGGTATAATTTTCCTTCTTTAGTATCAAATGCAGATAAAGGGATAAACCCTATAGAAAATGGTTTAATATCTAGTTTAGCCATAACATCTGCAACACCTTGTGATATTTTTTCTCCTTCCTTCACAATTATCTTATTACTGATAATTTCTAATTTACTATTTGTTACTTTTGTTTTAACTCCAACTGCCCCTAATTCACTTATTGCCGGTCCAGGGATTAAATCAGTCATTCCTGCTTCTACTTCAATATCTAATGGTGCAACTTGCCCCACTTTTGCTTTTGCAGGATTCTTGTTCTTTACGAGTTCTAAAGCTAAATCAAAACTATCTAAGTCTGAAAATAAAATTGCCATACTATCTTTAATTTGTTCTTTAAGTTCTTTTACTGCTTCATTACCCGAATTATCAATTGACCTAAATATTAAGTTCTTTTTAGGAAATTTAATTATTGCCTTATCCCTTAATTTCTTTCCAATTTCTTGGAATTGAGAAGCAGGAAGATTTTTTATAGATGCAATCAATATTGTTTTTTTATTCTTAATTAAATCAATTAATTCTTTAACTAATTTTGTTTTTTTTTCAGGAATATGTTCTACTGTTTTTGTTTTCATCTTATCTTTATCTTTTGAGGTTTAGTCATAGTGAATTTTAATTCTATATTTTTTACGTTTTCTTTTTCTTTTAATAGTGCTTTTAAGATAGTATTGTAGACAATAAGAATATTTTCAATTAACTCTTCATCTTTCATATTTTGTTTTCCAATTGGTAATTTTATACTAGCCTCTTTTACCCTTATTTTAAGAGTATTATTTATTTTTTCTTTTAGATCATTTATTGTTTTATCACTAACATTCATAATAATCCCTAATTGAGGAGAAGGCATTTTTCCTGCAGGCCCGAGCACTCTCCCAAAGGATGTTGCTACTTTTGGCATCAAACTTGCTTGGGCAATAAAGAAATCAAATTTTTTAACTAAATTTTTTAACGCTTTTTTTTCACTATATTTCTTAAATTCATTACCTGTTATTGTCTCAATATTATTATTCTTTGTTTCTAAAAATGCACAAATTTTCTTATCTTTAATTTTGTGAGGGACAGTTATAAACAAATTTATATTATTTTTTTTTAAATCAAATTTCTGAAGATTTACAATTAAATCTAGAGTTTGATTAAATTTTCTTTCTTTTTCTTTTCTTAATTCAATTAAAGCTTTTTTTAGGTCTTCTTTTAAATTCATTTTTACCTCCTACATTATGCATCAAGAATATAGAAAATATTTCTTAATGATGTAGTTCTACGGTGAAAATTTTAGAGACTTAAGGTTTATAAAAGTTTCTTACTACAACAATTTTTAAAAACTAATCTTCTTTTTTTAAGAAATGGAATTAATTGCATTATTGTCAACTGGAAAAGGAACATGGGCACAAGTTGCAGGATTAGTAAAATATGGGGAATGGGATAATATAATTCTTTTAGGAGATGATTTTGCAAAAGAGTTTAGAGCTGATAGAAAAACAGAATTTATTAAAGTTAATCTAGATAAGAAACTAAAAGATTTAAGAGATGAATTTGTAAAAAAGCTAAAGGGAAAAATTAAAGGGACAGAAGTTGCATTAAGTTTAGCTTCGGGTGATGGTAAGGAACATATGGCATTGATTTCTGCATTGATTAATTTGCCAGTTGGGGTAAGATTTGCAGCATTAACAAAAGAAGGGATTATTGATTTGTAGAGAATATCTTAATTATATTCCATTTTTCTTAATTTTCAAGTCTTTTTTGTTCTTTCCCAAGACCAATACTCTTGAAAATTCATGTTTATCTAGAATTTTAAGACCTGTTTTTTTTGATATTTCTTCTGCAAAATCTTCCATCTCTTTATCTGTTGGCATTCTTTCATACCCTAGTCTTTCTCTTGCATGACCTACTGCCATGTATCCCTTAATTTCTAAAAATAGAGGAGAAGCTTTTTTTATTAGTTTAGCATATTCTTTAATATATTTGTTATCCATATTAAGATTTCTAACAAGATTTAGCCTTACGACAGTTCTTGTTTTACTCTTAAGTTTAGCTATTAGCTCCAAGGTTTCATTTAATTTTTTCCAGGCATTTTTTTTTGAACTTCTATGAAATTTATTATAAATTTCTTCATTAGGACTATTAACCGAGACATAAAGTTGAGTGGGTAATTGTTTTTTATTTTTTAACTCTTTAATTTTTTCAGGGTAAAGTCCATTAGTTACAAGAAAACTTGTTTTACCTCTTTTCCTTAATTCTAGGATTAATTCTCCAATTTTTGGATATAATGTTCCTTCTCCTGTTAAGCTTATTGCAAATTGGGTTGGTAATTGTGCTTCTTCCCATTTTTTCATATTAACCTTACTTACTGTTTTATATTTTGTTTCTGGGAGTATTTTAAAACCTTCTAGTAATTTTCTTTGTTCTTTAATACATCCTTCAATTATTGAATTTGCAGAATCAGGATTTTTAATCTCATCAGGACAGGAATATTTTAGATCTCTCCAACAATGAATACATTTATTTTGACAATTTAGTAGACTACAACTAATCTGACAACAACTATTTGTATTGATTCCATAAAATTTTGATTTATAACATTCTCCTTCATTTCTCAATGATTTTTTTGTCCATCTACATATTTTTACAGCACTATGATTTCCAACTATTCTATATCCTTCTTTTCGTAATTGTTTAACTATTCTATTATTGAGTTTCATAGAAATAGAATTAATATAAGGAATTTAAACTTTACCAAAAACTAAAAGCCCACTTAATCATCAATAAAATAAACAAAAACAAAATAAAATACGTTAAAACTGCAAAAGATTTTTTTGCTATCTTTTCGCTTTTAGTTATTCCCAAAATAGTTAAATAGAAAAATCTCCCCCCATCCAGAAACCCTAATGGAAGCATATTAAATAATGCTACAAGAATATTAATAACTATTATCCACCACAATAAATCTTTAATAAATATGCTTGAATCTGATTTGGGTTCATAATAAATATTGGGTTTTTTAAAAGAAGAAAATGCATTAAATAATTTTCCAGTTATTCCAGTTCTTTTTCTATCAATAAATGCAATTCCAAGAAAGGATAAATCTTTTTCTTGGGGATTTTCTCCAAGAACAATTTCATAATTTTCTTCTATATCGGTTTTTGTTTTTATTGTTATCTTTTCTCCAGGAGAATATCTCAATAATTCATCTTTAAAATCATCTAAACTATTAATTTTTTCATTATTTATTGCAATTATTGCTCCATTTAATTTGGCATTTATTGCAGGAGAATCATCATATAATGCAATATGTTCATTGTTATTTACTGGAAAACCCTTTATTCCAACATAGTTTTTTTCATCTACTTTAATTTCATTAAATCCTGTTTTATTTATTAAATTTGCAATATTTTCTTGAGAAAAATTATTTAATTGAATTCCATTTATCATAGAAATACTTGAAATTTCTACAATCGAATATTGATAATCATTGAAAATTATCCCTGAAGGAGTAAATGCAAGAGTAAAAAACCAAAAGAAAATTATATAAAATAAAATAGCTGTTATAGTATTTGCAAAAACTCCTGCAGAAAGAATACTTTTCTGTTCAAATCTATTTGCCTTGTTCATTTGTTTTTCATCTTGTTCAACAAATGCCCCAAAGAGTGCAGGAAAATATTTTAGAAATGCAAATCCAGTACTCTTTATTTTAATATTGTAACTCCTAGCAAAAATTCCATGAGCAAATTCATGAACTGTTGCAATAATTAAAATAGATATTATAAAATATGCAAAAAAGAAAGGAGGAAATAAACTTTCAACACCAAATAATCTAGGAAAATAAGGAATCAGAGGCATTAATGGTGGAGCTTTTACTACTGTTGCAATATTAGTTGTTAAATAAAGATAAATAGTTTGGATTATTAAGAACATCATTGTAGCCATTAAAAAATATCCAAGACTAATAGAAACATAACTCAGAAATTTAAGTGTTTTTTTATATTTTCCTCCAATATAATTAATTAATTTTATTCCCCAACTTGTTTTATATAAAAAAAAAGGCCCTTCCTTTTTTATATTTTTTTTATTATTGTAAAGGAAAATACTAACAAAAATTATAAATAAGATTAAGAAAGTAATGTCATAGATTATAAAACTCATTTTTTCTTTACAGGTCTAAATGCTTTTTTTCCACAATTTCTACATTTAACCTTGCCTTCAAGGATTTGAATAGGTTTTGCTTTCATCTTGCTTTGACACTTCTTACAAACAAATACATTCTTAAAAAGTCTATTTTGTGCTTCGGGTATTTTTGCCATATTATAATTTCCTCTTAGTCATATTTTCTCCTTCGACATTCCAATATTCTACATTAGAATTTTCTTCTAATTCTGATTTTATTTCATCTGAACAAGGAACCTCTAAAGTTTCAAAACTTTCTGAATCCATAATACTAATCTTATCTCCAATTGATAAAACTTGTCCTTTTCTTTTTTCAACCATTGGAACTTCTATTCTTTCATGTCCCGGGACAACAAAAACTTTTTTTTGTCCATTAATAATTCCAACAGCTTCTATTCTACATTTCGAATGTCCATGTTTCCCTGTTTTACTAATATCAATATTCTTAACAGCACAAGGAACTCCATCAACAATAATATTTGTCCCAACTTTTACCTCTGTAGCATTAATTATCTTTAAAACCATTATAAGAAGAAAAAAAATAGATTTATAAACGTTTTTGATTGAAAAGTTTAAGAAGATGAAACTACAAAAAAAAGATTTCATTGAAATAGAATTTACGGGAAGAGTTAAAGGCGGAGAAATTTTCGATTCAAATATAAAAGAAGATTTGGAAAAGGTAAATAAGGAAATTAGTCCAAAATCATTTATCTTTGGTTTAGGTGAAGAAATGTTTATTAAGGGAGTAGATAATTTTTTGATTGGAAAAGAAGTAGGTAAAAAATATGAAATCGAATTATCTCCAGTTGATGCTTTTGGAAATCGTGATTCTAAATTGGTTAAATTAATGCCAATGAAGGTATTTAGAGAACAAAAGATAAATCCTGTTGCAGGAGCAATGTTTAATTTTGATGGGAGAATTGCAAAAATATTAACTGTCTCCGGAGGGAGAATAATAGTTGATTTTAATAATCCTATTGCTGGAAAGGTAGTAATATATAAGGTAAAAGTTTTAAGGAAGATAGAAGATATAAAGGAAAAAGTAAAATCTTTAATTGATTTCTTATTTAAAAGAGAATTAAAATTTGAGATAAAAGAAAAAAAATTAATAATTGAAGCAGAAAAGGGAATGACTAAATTTATTGAATTATTTAAAGACAAATTCAAGAGTACACTAGGGTTAGAGTTAGATGTTAAGGAGATTACTAAGAAAGAAGAGAATAAAAGAGAGAATTAATAATATTATCACAATAATTCTTATAAACACTAGTTGATTCTTTTGAATATGGATGAGTTTTATGAAGTAACAAAAGATTCTCATGACCCAAAATCAATAGACCACATAACTTCAGGATTATCTCCTGAAATTAAAGAGATTGATAAGGAATTAGAAGAACTTTTAAAGAAGCAATCAGCTAAGATTAAGGTTATTGGTATTGGTGGTGGTGGAAATAATTCTTTATCAAGAATGAAGGAGATAGGGATTAAAGGAGGAGAACTTATTGCAATAAATACTGATGCTCAAGACTTATTATATACTAATGCAGATCAGAAAATTCTAATTGGTAAGGAATTAACTCAAGGATTAGGGGCAGGAAGTAATCCTAAAGTTGGTCAAGAAGCAGCAAAGGAATCTGAATCAGAAATTAAAAAGAAACTTTCAGGAAGTGACATGATTTTTATTACTTGTGGTTTAGGTGGAGGAACAGGAACAGGAGCTGCGCCAGTTGTTGCAAGTTTAGCAAAAAAACAGAATGCTTTAACAATTGGAGTTGTAACACTTCCATTTACAATTGAGGGAAGAAAGAGAATAGAAAATGCAATGGATGGTCTAGAAAGAATGGAAGCAAGCGTTGATACATTAATTGTTATCCCAAATGATAAACTTCTTGAACTTGCACCAGAATTACCATTACATACAGCATTCAAGATAGCTGATGAGATATTAACAAATGCTGTTAAAGGAACAACAGAACTTGTAACTACATCGGGTTTGGTAAATCTTGATTTTGCAGATATAAGAACAGTTATGGTTGATGGAGGAGTTTCATTAATAGGAATGGGCGAATCAGATACAGAACAAAGAGCAATAGAAGCTGTGGAAAAAGCAATCCAAAACCCTCTTTTAGATGTTGATATTTCAAATGCAACAGGAGCTCTTGTTAATATTGTTGGCGGTAATGATATGAGTTTAGATGAATGTAAATTAATAATAGAGACATTGGGCAGTAGATTAAGTCCTGATGCAAAATTAATTTGGGGAGCTCAAATTTCACCAGATATGGAGAAATCTATTAGAGTTCTATTAATTGTAACAGGAGTAAAAAGTTCTCAGATTCTGGGGCATGGTGAATCAATTGAGAGTATAAAACATAAAGAAATTGAGGATGAATTAGGGATTGAATTTTTTGAATAAAATGAGAGAGAAACATATAATAAAGGAAGTATGAAGACAATTAATTAAATAAGGAGATTTAATAAAAGAAGATATTTCTTTACTTGGTTAAGTTAAGTGATTTTTCCAACAATTTTAAAAACTCTCTCTTTCTAATAAAAATATGGAATTTTTAAATCAAACAAAATCGTTCTTTCTTAAATGTAGGAGAGTATGGCTTATTTTGAAAAAACCAACAAGAAAAGAATTTGAGACAATTACAAAAGTCTCTGCAATAGGAATTGCAATACTGGGTCTTTTAGGGTTTTTAATTTCAACTTTTATGAAATCTTTTATTTAGGAAAATTTATAAATTTTAATATATTTATTATTCTATGGAAATGGAGGGAGGAAAATATTTTGCAACAGGATTCTTGTGTATTGATATATGTCTTGTTCTTACTAATTCAAGAAGTTTAACAAACTCAAAGAAAAAAGAAACAATTCTTGATGGAATTGATTATTTTAGTTCTGCGACAAATGCAATATTGTGTTGTTATGATTCCAAAAGAACTAAAAATCTTAAAGAGAAGAATCTTGACGATTTTGTTGTATTAATGGATGTTTTAGAAGATGATAATGAATTTCCTTATAATTTAAGTCATAAGAAAATTTCTTATGAGGAAATTCTATTAGGAATAACTAACACTTTAGGCACATTAGCACAAGTTCAAGCAGGTAAATCATTAAACAAAATTTATAACTTAGATGAAGCATTAAAGTTTAATAGAATGCTTTCCAAGAAATTTTTAAGGTATAATGAGCGTAGAGTTTTTCATGACTGAGATTAATAATATATCAAAATTAAAACAAAAAGTCTTATAAACCCAAAAAATTAATTAATAATATTATTCTTTAATAATTTAAATTTTAAGGGATAGTTGGAACAAAATATGATTTTTATAATAAAAGTTATAACAAATAAAGAAGAAAAAGCAGTAGATATGATCTCTGAAAGAGCAGAAAAAAAGGAACTTAATGTATTCTCAGTATCGAGACCTCATGGGATGAGGGGATATATCTTATTAGAAGCAGAAGATAGGGAATCAGCAGAAGAAGCAGTATTTAATCTTCCTTATGTAAAAGGAATTATTGGTAAAACAATTAGTTATGATGAAATAAAGAATATGGTTGAACCATCGGTTTCTACTATTTCAATAAAGGAAGGAGATATTGTTGAGATGATCTCAGAACCATTTAAAAAAGAAAAAGCAAGAGTTTTAAGAGTAGATAAACAAAAAGAAGAATTAGTAATAAGTTTACTTGGAGCAGTTGTTCCATTACCCGTTACAATTAAATTAGATAATGTTAAAGTTATCAGAAGAGACGAGGAAGATGAAGATTAAATTATTAGTAGAAGGCGGGAGCATGAAACCAGGACCAGCTTTAAGCCAGAAAATTGGGCCACTAGGAATAAATGTTAATCAAATTATACAAAAAGTAAATGAATCAACAAAAAATTTTAGTGGATTAAAAGTCCCTGTCGAATTAGATGTAGATGCAGGAACAAAAGAATTTGAAGTCATGGTATTTTCTCCACCAGTCTCAGAATTAATAAAAAGAGAATTAGGAATTGAGAAAGGTTCTGGGTTACAAGACAAAACAAAAGTAGCAAATGCCTCGATAGAGCAAATAATTTCTATTGCAAAAACAAAACTTCCAAATATGCTTTGTAAAGACTTAAAATCAGCTGTTAAAACAATTGTAGGAACTTGTGTTAGTTTAGGAGTTTTAATTGAGAATAAACGAGCATATGAAATTGAAAAAGATATAGATGAAGGAAAATATGATAAAGAGATAAAGGAAGAGAAAATAGAAACACCAAGTGAGAAAAAAGCAGAATTGGATAAATATTTCGAAGAATTAAAAGCTGAACAAGAAAAAATAGCAAAACAAGAACAAGCTGAAAAAGAAGCTGAAGCTGAGAAGAAAGAAGAAACAACTGAAGGAGAAAAACCAGGGGAAGAAAAGGAAGAAGAGGCAAAAAAAGAAGATTCAAAGAAAGAAATAAAGAAGAAATAGTTTTATAAATTAAATATAATTCTTTTTAAATAAGGGGCTATGGGCCAGTATGGTAAGCTTCGAGGTTTGGGACTTCGCGACCCAGGTTCAAATCCTGGTAGCCCCATTTTATAAACAGAACGTTTAAAAATGACTTTTACAATAAATTTATAATCTATATTGGCTTACAAAAATGACATCAAAATCAAAGAAATCTAAATCGGCAGGAAGATTTGGACCAAGATATGGGAAAACAGTAAGGGCAAGATTAGTGAATGTTGAAACAAAACAGAGAGTAAAGCAAAAATGTCCTTTTTGCGAAAAATTAGGAGTAAAAAGACTCTCCAAAGGGATTTGGAAATGCTCAAGATGCAATAAAAAATTTGCGTCAAATACATATCATTTATAATAAAATGCAATCATACAAATGTTTTAAGTGCGAGAAGAAGATTAATGTTAGTGCTCTTGATAAGAGATTTGTCTGTCCTCATTGCGGAGGAAAGATATTTTTTAAAGCTAGAACTAAGATAAAAAAAGTAAAAGCTAAATAAAATGGAAAATCAAGATAAAAAAATACAAGAAATGCAGATGTTAGAGCAGAATCTTCAGAATTTGCTTTTACAAAAACAGGCTTTTCAAATGGAATCATCTGAGAATTCTGCAGCATTAAAAGAGATAGGGAAATCAGGAGAAGAAATTTTCAAAATTGTTGGACAATTAATGATTAAAACAGATAAATCTAATGTAAAAAAAGAACTTGCAGAAAAAGAGAAGATATTAGATTTAAGATTAAAAACAATTGAAAAACAAGAAGGCAATTTAACAAAACAGTTAGAAACTTTAAGAGAAGAGTTTATGAATCAGACTAAGAAATAAACACCTAACAAATCACAGAAATATTTATAAATATCTTGATTGTAAATTTAATATGGTATTAAGAAAAATAAGGAAGATTTTCTCAGATTCAATAGATGGAGAGTCTGACGATAATGATTATCTGGAAATTGATCTGGGTCAAGAGAAAAAAGATAAGAAGGTTATTGTAAAGCTTTTTGTATTAAAGCAATATGAAGATGTAAATGATATTCTTAATGCTCTAAGAGAGGGATATACTATCGCAGTTATTGATATTAAGATATTAAGAAAAAGAGATTCTATTGAATTAAAAAGGGCAATCTCTAAAATTAAAAAGACAACCGATGCAATTGAGGGAAGTATTGCAGGATTTTTAGAAGATATAGTTGTTGTAACACCTTCTTTTGCAAAGATTCATAAGCAAGCTGAAAAACCAAAGAAAGAAGATAAAGATAGGTTTGTGTAAAAAATTAATTATTATTAGTTTCTTTGTATTCTATAAAAATAGCCATTATCGAATATTTATAAACCTCTCCTTTGTTTTATATATCATGAAAACATTATTTATTGATACAAAAGTAAAAATAAAGGTAGATAAATCAAAGATAGAAGAAATTTCAAAAAAACTTCCCAAGAATATAGCTATTACTTATTCTATTCAATATAAGGATATTGCTTATAAAATAAAAGATATTCTTTCAAGAGGACATAAAATAAAAAAATTTAGTCAGATCTTAGGGTGCACTATTCCAAAATTTTCTAGAGATACAAGAGCAATACTATTAATAACTGATGGAAGATTTCATGGAATTTCTTTAGCTTATGAGACAAAACTCCCTATTTATATACTGGAAGATAATAAATTAGAGAGAGTATTGTCTAAGGAGATAGAAATCTTGAAAAAAAGACAAAAAGCATCTTATATTAAGTTTCTTAATGCAGAAAAAATAGGGATAATAATCTCAACAAAACAAGGTCAAGAAAATATAAAGAAAGCATTAGATTTTAAAAAGAAGTTGAAAGATAAGGAATCTTATTTATTTATTAGTAATAATATTGATACAAGAGAATTTGAGAACTTTCAAATAGATTCATGGGTAAATACTGCATGCCCTAGATTAGATATGAATAGTTCTATGATTAATTTAAATAAACTTAAACTTTAGCAATAGAAAATACTGTTTTTATAGCTACAAAGATTGTTGCAGGTACAAATAAAAATAATAAGGCAATTAAAATAGATATAATCATCTTTCCTAATTCTACTCCACTTACTGTAATTCCTGTAAGTGCAACATTAGTTGCAAGTCCTTGAATTCCTGCAAAACTTGCAATTACTGAAGATACTGATGCGAAAAGGAAAGTTTGAACATCTTTTTCTGCAACAAAATATCCTACAATTAATCCTAAAACAATAATAACAGTTAAGATAATAGGATTAGTATAATCTCCTGTTAAAACACCTCCTATTACTGCAAGTATAACTCCTATTAAAAAAGCCCATGCACTTAGGGAATTTTCTTGTGATTTTATAACCATCTTTTATATTTATAATTAGACTAAAATATTATATAAATCTTTTGACAATCTCAAAATTAAACTATAGCTTTTAAAATAGAAAACCTTATAAACAAGAGTAATTCCTAAATGACTACAGATGAAAGGTAAAATATCTAATTTATTTAATGCAAGTATCTTAATACTAATATTATGCATTGGTTTTGCTTTTGCAGCACTCACAATTTCTACTCCAACTTCCCCATCAACTCTTACTAAATCTTCAAATTCTACTACTTTTATAGTAAATTCAACTATAAGTTCTAATTTTAGTTATCCTTCAACTGCAACAATTACTGATGAGGATGGGAATACAATAACTCTCTCATTATTAAATACAACTTCAATTACTGGTACTAAGACAGCAACATTTAAGGTAAATACAACTGCTATCTCGAGTGATTTTAATCTTGAGAAGAATACTAAAGCAATTACAATCACTGCAGCTAATGCTTCAAACTCTACTGATACTAATACAACAAGTATTACACTTACATTTGATAATCAGAATTATTGTTCATCAGGGAATCAAGGAGGAAATTTGACTTTTGGTAAAGTAAATCCTGATAATACAAAGGGATTCGGAGATAGTGATGATGAGTGGTATCCTCTCGATAAAATTGAAGTTGATATTAGAGTTGATAATGATGGTGATGAAGATATAGATGATGTTGTTGTTGAATGGGGAGTTTATAGTACAAAAGAAGATAAATGGGTAATTGATAATGAAGAAAGTAACTTTAATCTTAAGGATGGAAAAAAAGAAACAATAAAAGTTGATTTTCAAGTAGATCCTGATGATCTAAATACAGATATGGGGGATGATTATGTTTTATATGTTAAGGCTTATAGCGATGATCTTGGAGAGAGTATGGAATGTATTAGTAATTCAGAGGATATTACAATAACACTTGAAAATGATTTTGTTATTCTTGATGATATTAGTATACCCGATGTAGCTTCATGCGGAAGTGAAATGCAGATTACAGCAGATGTTTGGAATATCGGAGAAGATGATCAAGAAGATGTTTATGTTACTATTTATAATAAGGAGTTAGGAATAGATCAAGATGTCATGCTTGGAGATATTGATTCTTTAGAAAATGAGAAACTTTCTACAAGTGTAGAGATTCCAACAGATGCTCAAGAAAAATTCCATACTATTAAGTTTTGGGTTTATAACGAAGATGATGAAGTTTATGAAAATAGTAATGATGATGATTCGGAATTTAATGTTCCATTTAAAGTAGAAGGAAGTTGTGGAGAGACTCCAACTCCAACAAGTTCACCAGAAGTTTTAGTTTCTGCAAGTCTTGAATCAGATGCAAAAGCAGGAGAAGAATTAATAGTAAAATCAGTTATCAGAAATACTGGAGATGAATTAACAACTTATACAGTAAAAGCAACAGGATATACTAATTGGGCATCTTCTGTTACACAAGATCTAAATATAATTGTTTTAGGTGCAGGAGAATCAAAAGATGTTTCATTCACATTCAATGTGAATAAAGATGCTTTAGGAAATCAATTATTTAATGTTGAAGTCCTTTCAGGAAATGAAATAGTATCAAAACAACCTGTTTCAGTTTTAATTGAAAAATCGGGATTTAATTTTTCAGAATCTATGGGGGATAATAGGTATTTATGGGGAATTGGAATAATTAATGTAATTTTAATAGTAGCTATTATTTCTATGGTTATAAAAATGCGAGATAAATAAGATTAGATTAAGATGATAACTTATTTTGTAATTAGAGAATCAATGAATTTTTTCTTTGGACGATTTATTCCACAATTGATTAACTTATAATTATCTTCTAGAGATTTTATTATAAATCTTTTCCCAAAACTTATTTTCTTTTTCTTGTTTTATTACAATTATTCCTATTAGATAACCAATTAATCCTCCAACGATTACATCACTTAAAAAATGTAATCCAAAATAGACTCTTGAAAATGCAACTAACAATGCAGAAATAATCCAGATATATTTAAATCTTGGAAATTTTCTTGAAATAAATGGGATTGTGCAGAAAATAATCATTGCATGAGATGATGGAAAAGAAAAATTCCATATTAAGTGACTTGCTTTTTCTAGTGAAGGTAATAGAGATATAATTCCTAATTGAAAAGGTCTTGGTCTTTGTATAGAAAACTTCAATAAAAAACTAATAACTGCCGATAGAAAAAGAGTAAACCAGATTGGGAGAATCCACTTCCTTTTATTGTATCTTAATACAAATAGCATTGTTAAAAAGAGGAAAATTACTAGTTTAGAACTCAAATATGTAATTCCTATGAAAAAATCATCTAAGAAAGCAGTTCTAATAGAGGAAACTCCTTTAACAATTTCAGAATCAAAATAAAGACTAAAAAGTGTTAAGAAGAAAATTATTATCCCAATAAAAACTACTTGTTTTTTTTTCATAAATTTATAAATATTAAATTATTTAAATAGATTTCCTCTTTAATTTCCATGGAAAATAAGGATGTTTCTAGTTTATTCATCAGATATCTCATTTTAATTTTAGTATCCGTTCCTAATCTATGGATCTTTTATTTTATTTTCACCCCAATTACTATTTATCCTGTTTATTTATTATTTAATTTGTTTTTTGATGCAACTCTATCAGGGAATATAATTGCTATTGGCGGATTTTCTATAGAATTAGTAGATGCATGTATTGCTGGTTCTGCTTATTATCTTCTATTAATTCTTAATTTATCAACTCCAAAAATGAAAAAAAGGATGAAGATTCTCTTATTATCATTTACAGCCCTTTTAATAATAAATATCTTAAGAATATTTTTATTGGGGTCTGCTTTTGTTTCAGGGTATCTTTGGTTTGATGTAACTCATAAATTATTGTGGTATTTTGGAAGTATTATTTTTGTTATAGGAATTTGGTTTACAGAGGTGAAATTATTTAAAATAAAAGAGATTCCTGTTTATTCAGATATAAAAAATTTATATTCTAATCTAAAAAAGTAAAATGTTAGAATTATTTTATCAACTTATAGAAATAATATTATCAATCATAAAGGGATTGGGATATTTTGGGATATTTGTTGGGATGGCAATTGAAAGTTCTTTTTTCCCTTTTCCAAGTGAGATTATTTTAATTCCGGCAGGAGCATTAATTGCTAGTGGAGAGATGAGTTTTATTATGGTTTTTTTAGCTGGTTTACTTGGAAGTTTAGTAGGTGCACTAATTAATTTCTTTTTAGCATTATATCTTGGGAGAGCAGTTATTGATTTATTAATATCAAAATATGGTAAAATACTTTTTATAAATAAGGGAAAACTAGAAAAATCAGATAATTATTTTAAAAAACACGGAGAAATAACAACTTTTATAGGAAGATTAATTCCAGTAATTAGACAATTAATTTCTTTTCCTGCAGGTTTTTCAAAGATGAATTTGTATAAGTTTATTTTATTTACATCTCTTGGAGCAGGAATTTGGACATTAATCTTAATTTATGTAGGGTATTTTTTTGGAAGTAATTCTGCATGGATAAGTACAAATATGAGTTTAATTACCTTGATTATTTTATTATGCTCTTTAATAGTTTTAGTAATTTACGTTTTATTAAAAAAGAAAAAAGCTAATTTAATTCATTAAATTTAATAAAAGCTTCAACTATTAATCTTTCTGTAACTTCTAATATTTCACAATTATTAACATTTAAATTATAATTATTTTTATTAACTTCAATTATATTTGTAATATCATTTGGTTGTATTTTTATAAACATAAATTCATTTTCGGGCTCATAAGTTTCATTATTGTTTTTTACAAGTAAAGTCATTCCAAAAATATTTAATTTTTGAAGGTTTCCAATTGCCAGATTCCAATCCCCATCGCAAAAAAGATCTTCTGTTGTAATTTCAAGAACAATGTTTTTTCTAAAATCTATTTTTCCTTCTACTGGAACATTTTTTAAATCCCTTGGATCATTTCTTAAGCGAATATTATAGTCTGCATCAACTATTCTCCCGGTTACACCATCTTTATATTTCACAGGTATTGAAGTTTTATAGAGGGTTATGCAGGGTCCGGAATCACAATATTTTTCTATTTCAAATGATATTCCCTCATATTCAAAAGATTTTGCAGAGACTATAGATAAATAAATTAATAGAGAGATAATCCCTAATATCCCCACAGTTATTAATATATTTCTTAATATCTTATTCTCTTCTTTAATTTGTTTTTTAGTTACTGGTTTTTTCTCAGAAGAACTAGGAATCTTTATTGTTTTTTCTTTTCCTTTCTTTTTTATCTTAAAGATTTCATATTCCTTGTCTTTTCTCTTTTCCATATTCATATCTCTATTTAGGAGTTTATAAGATTTATTATTTTATTTCTAATATATTAAATAGGAATTCATCAATAGTTTTTAATAAGTCTTTTTTTGGACCTTGAATGATTACACAATTATCTTCCTGAGTTATTGAAGGATTATTAGATTCTTCAATTATTATAAAGTTATCTTCACAAGTTTTTTCTGGAAGATTTTCCGTGCATTCTCTATTTTTTAGACAAGCATGTTGTATTCTTTGGACAATTGAATATAGATTTCGTGCAATTTCTAATTCTGCTTCTTTATTCTTGGAAGAAATGTACAAGGGTTTTCCATAATAATTATTTATATCCTTTAATTCGGATATATCTCTAAAATCTATTTGTCTTGGATTATACTTGAAAACATATTCAGCCCCTCCATTATTTAAGAACCAAAAATTATTCTGGTTTACAAATTCAAGATCATTATAAATTATTTTGTTAGTATGACTATCTGTCCCTCCTAGAAATGAATATCCCAGGGTGCTAAATAACATAATAAATATAAGGATTCCTCCAACAACATATTGTTTTATTTTCTTGTTTTTGTTTTCTTCATATTTGGAAATTATTTTTCTCATAGATTAATCTATTAAATTGAGTATAAAAAATTATTGTTAGAGACTTTCGTCTAAGTGTTAAAAAAAAAGAAAAAGAAAAAAAAATTAAAATTTTTGGAATTTATTCTGTTGTTTCAGTTGTTGTTACAACCATCTCAGCAGTTGTTGAGGAAGTTCCCTTGTATTCTTTATCAGTATCAACTGTTTTAGTAGTTAAATACTGAGCAGCGTTTACAGTGTCTGTTGCTTCATAACCAGCTACAACTAATGCTAATTTGCTAGTAATACTTGAATCACTAACACCTTTAATCAGGAATTGTCCTGATCCTACACCAGTTGATTCTGTAAATGCAGCACCACAATTAGCTCCACCTAGAACACTTGCAGCAGCTGAATTAATACAGCTTCCACCAATAATTACTAAGTTTTTTGTGCTTACAGAGCTAACTTCACTATCTTTTACAAGAACTTCACCAAGTTGAGTTGCAGAGGCAGATGTAGTAGATCCAGCAGTTATTGAAGCAGATTCTTCAGCCACATATAACTGAGCATATACTTGCTCATCAGGATAACTAATTACAGCAGTTTTCTGATCAGAATCAGAAGAATCTGTTGTTATAATAGTACCCCATAAATCAGCTGATTTTTCTATCTTACTGTCTCCTGGCATAGTATGTTCCCATGCAGTATCATCAGTACTCCAAGTTCTTTCAACATCATCTATACCAAGACCATCGTCAGCATCAACACCATTCTCTAATTTCACAATTAATGCTTCATAAACATTATTATCATCTTTTTCTTCAAAGATAATTATAGCCGGTGAATCAATGTTTGTTCCACCTACATCTTGTAGTCTTATCTCTGTCTGGTTTTCAGTTCCAGTAGTTGTTAAGTTATAAGTTAATTGTCCAATTGCAACAGTAAATGAATTACTTTCATCACCTATTGATGTGTTTAATTGTGATACACTTCCACCAGCAGTAAAGTTCCAAACACTACTATTAATAATTGCGCTCTGGAAAGCAATACTACTAACACTTGTATATCCATCTCCATCAGGAATATCTAATTGGGTAAGAGCATTTGTACCCTCCCAAGTATGTAGATTTATTGTTG